>QHQU01000213.1 GCA_003219925.1 Verrucomicrobiota bacterium | reverse complement strand
GGCTTCCAAGATTTGACTCCGCACTTCTGAGGAAGGCTTCTCGGAAAGATTCCGTCGAGCTTCCATCAAACCCCGACCAACAATTTCCTGAGGAATGGGCAAATCCAAAATCTGAATTACTTCACGCGCAATGTCGACGTTTGCGGTCGGCATTTTGTCTTCAAAACCAACTTGGAAATCCGGGCCCGCCATGATGAGCGTATTGTGAACATCGAACGCACTTAGGGTCGCGTGAGTCCCCTCACCAGCTTTGCGATTCCAATCGGCGTCGATCATCCCTTGAACGCCAAACTGACCGCTTTGGCCGGTCCAATCGAAAGACATCACAATGTCAGCGGCGCCCGATGTATCTATTCGCGCTGCGTTGAGGGGGAACGTCCCATCCAGTTTGTCGCGGGTGAAAATGACTCCCGCGAAATCGCTGTGCTGTAACCAATCGACCAAGCGCCGAGTAACTGCTCGATCATGATCACGCACATAAAACGAGATGGTCCCACCGTTTCCACAGACAAGAATGTCGCCGGGCTTCGGCGCCTCGGAAAATTCCTTGGCGACGTGAAAGCCGGCTTCGTTCAAGAGCGCGACGACGTCGATGGAACGGCGGATGGTGGAGAAGCCGTGATCGGAAACGACGAAGACATCGGTGGAATCGCGAACTCGTTTCTTTTCCAGCGCACTCAATACCATGGCCAGGTCGCCATCAACCGCTTTGATGGCAGCGAGCGCTTCGGGGGACCCCGGGGCATGGTTGTGTTCTGAAAGATCGGGTTCGCTCAGCCAGAGAAGTGAAAAGTCTGAAACGCCGTCACGCCATAAAAATTCGGTAAGAGCGCGCGTTGCAAAATCATTTCGCTGCGCTGTCGTTGCGCGCGGATCATCGGGAATGGGCCCGAGCAATTTTATCATTTCCTCCCGTGCAGAGGAATCCAGCGGCGCCGCCGCGAAAATCGTAAGTGGTTTTCCTTTTATTCGGACCACGGTCCAGTCGTTGTGGCGATCAAAAAGCATTGCGACCGATTTCGCTCCCACCAGGGCGACTTTCTTTCCCGCAGCGCGCAATGATTCCACGAATGTTGGCACAGTAAGATATTTGCCGCCGGAGATTTCGTCCCCGTGTCTGATTGAATCTGGGTCGCCCATGTCGATGGGTTGGCGCGAATTAATCGCTGGACGAAATTCCAGGTTGGCCGCAAGCCCGTTGCGATTCGGATAACAACCGGTGGCGAGCGCGGCCCCATTTACATCCGTCGCGGTCGGATAAACGGCGTGATGACTGCGGAAACGAACGCCGTCGCGCGCCAGTTTATCGAGGGTGGGCGCATATTTTTCGGTGACGAAATCCGGGCGCATGCCATCCCAAACGACAAGAACTACGTGATGAGTATTCGCAGTCGAGGCCGCTGCCACCACCGAGACGGTCTGACCCGACAAAGCTGCGATTACGATCAGAATGAATTTTCGCAAGATGGTTTTCAATAGCGCGATTTTCGGTTGAACGATGCGACTTGTCATCCCGAGCGAATGCGAGGGACCTCTCATTTGCTGAATACTCACACAGGCTTGAAAAATTTTGACCAGCTGCGAGGTCCCTCGGTCCGAGCCGGACTGGCGTTGTCTACGCGGCTCGGGATGACAGAATGTTAGCTTCCCGTTTCGAATTACGTCGACGTTGTGGCTTGCCAGCGCCGCACGGGCCGCTAAAAATCGTGGTGTGGCCCATGACGTTCAATCCCGCAACGGCAAGGTTCCGCGTGAAATCGAACGGAAATTTTTGCTGAAACGATTGCCACCGAATCTGCGGCACTTTCACAGTCGGACCATCGAGCAGGGTTATCTCTCGGTGAAGACCGACGGCACTCAGATTCGTTTGCGCAAATCCGGGCGGCGTCATTCGCTCACAATCAAACGCGGTCGCGGTTTGTCGCGACAGGAAATTGAAATCGATCTAACCCGCGATCAGTTTGAGGAGCTGTGGCCAGCGACGGCGGGCTGTCGTTTAACAAAAACGCGCTACGATGTTCCATTTGGAAAACACACGATTGAGATCGATGTTTATCGCGGCCGAAACGAAGGGCTGGTCGTTGCGGAAGTTGAATTCAGGGACGAGCGCGAATGCCGGCTCTTTCAACCGCCGGAGTGGTTTGCGGCGGAAGTGAGCGGGAAATCGCGTTACAGCAACGTGCGGCTGGCGCGGGAGTAAAACGATGAGTTATCAATTGCGACGCAATCAAACGTTGAGCGAGAATCTGCAGCGAATTTGTCGAAAGCAGGTCGAGGGCGCGCTGAAAATCGTCCGCGGCGAGAGGGAGGCGAAGGATACGCCCGTGCACGAGACGCGAAAACATCTGAAAAAAGCGCGGGCGGCTTTGCAGATGGTCTCGGATGAAATCGGGCGTCCGCGCTTCAAGAAACAGGACCATTGTTTCCGCGACATCGCCCGGCTGATTTCGGACGTGCGAGACGCGGAGGTGCGCTTGCAAACGGTGCGGCAATTACAGGAGATCACGCGGCGCACCTCGCAGCAGACATTCCATAAAACAGAGGAGCTGCTTCTGGCGGAACTGGAACATTTCATGGCAGCATTTGCGGACTGGCAAAAACAGGCGGCGCCGCAGTTGGAGAAGTTGCAGGAAGAGATTGAAGGATGGCACGTCGAAAACCTCGATTGCAAAAACACTCGCTGCGCCGCGCAACGCGCTTACAAAACCGCGCGTCATGCCTTGGACTGCGCAAAGACCAAACCGACACCGGAGAATTTCCACGAATTTCGCAGCGAAGCGAAGCGGCTGCTCTATCAGTTGCGAATTTTGCGACCAATCAATCCCCTCGTCCTCGGCGCTTTGATTGATGATCTCGATTCAGTGGGCGAGGTCTTCGGGCGATCGCACGATCTGTATTTCCTGGGCGAACGATTACGGCGCGATGACGGGCAACCGCCCGCGCGAGAGACGCGGGAATTGGTGGCGGTGATCGAGGCTACCGAAGTGGAATTACAAAACCGCGGCCTCGATCTGGCAGAACGATTTTTCGAGGAGCGTCCGCGCGATTTTGGGCATCGACTTGGCACCTGGCTGCAGCAGTGGCTGAGGGGCGAAGCCCCTACTGTAGCCGACGCGCTGGTTTGCCATGACGCCAGCGTTTTGAATTAGCCAGCGAATCGGCGCCGAACCCAGGCAATATCCCGATCGCAGGTTGGATTTACTTTTTGAATCGTGTCGTTGCGTTTGTTTCTCTGCGGCGATGTGATGACCGGGCGCGGCATTGACCAGGTGCTGCCACACCCGCTGAATCCCAGGTTGTACGAACCGTACCTCAGCGATGCGCGCGCTTATGTCGAGCTAGCTGAAAATGCCAATGGTCCAATTCCTCGACCAGTAGGCTTCGATTATATCTGGGGCGAAGCGCTACCGGAACTACGGAGGGCCGAAGTCGATCTAAGCATCATCAACCTGGAAACCGCCATTACAACGGTCAAGACACACTGGCTTGGCAAAGAAATTCATTATCGCATGCACCCGCGCAATATTGATTGTCTATCTGTCGCCGGAGTCAACGGATGCGAGCTGGCGAATAATCACGTCCTGGATTGGGGATACGAAGGTCTGTCGGAAACGCTCCGAACTTTGGATGCGGTGGGCGTGAAGCACGCGGGCGCGGGAAATGACGCGGAAGATGCAGCAGCTCCTGCAGTGCTCAATGTGCCGGGGAAGTGCCGCGTGCTTCTCTTCTCGTTTGGGTCGACAACCAGCGGGATCTCGCGTCAGTGGCGCGCCACCAGCGTTTGTCCGGGTGTGAATTTATTGGACGATCTTTCCGAAGCCACCGCGTCGCGAATCGCAACAGGAATGCGGCAATTGCAACGGCCGGGTGATTTGCTCGTCGCGTCGATCCACTGGGGCGGCAACTGGGGCTATGACGTTCCTTTAGAACAAATCGCGTTTGCG
>QHQU01000212.1 GCA_003219925.1 Verrucomicrobiota bacterium | reverse complement strand
TTTTTTGGCATCAGACTTTGGTTTCTTCGCAGCTTTCCTGGAAGTCGCGGCTGTTTTCTTTTTAGATGTCATGAAATCGCTTGGCCGTTGCAGGGTAGCAGCACAGTGATCTTCGTGCCCTTGCCGCCTGAGCTTGTAATTTCCAATTCGCCGCCCATTTGTTCAACCCGCTCGCGCATTCCTCTCAGACCCACACCGTCATGTCGATCTTTGACTTTGAATCCGTCGCCGTCGTCGCGAAGTTCCAGACGAAGTTCTTTCGCTTTGTAGGTTAGTCGTGTTTTGAAGTTGCGAGCGTGCGCGTACTTGAGCGTGTTAGTCAAAGCTTCCTGTCCGATATGGAGAAGATTCTCCTGCCAGGGCTGAGGCAGCTCCGGTAGCTTGCCTTGCGCTTCAAACGTTGCGTGGAGCGCGGTTCCAACGGTCGTGTTCTTAATAGAACCTTTGAGCGCGTCCCAAAAATTGTGTTCTTCCAAGGCTCGTGGACGCAACGCGTGCACGGACCTGCGCGCTTCACTTAGACTCTGCCGGGCTAATTCGCCGGCGCGATGCAAATGATTATCCGCTTCCTTACGACAACCGCAGGCAATCGCATCCTCGGCTGCCTCCAATTGCACAATCACGCCAGTGAAACCTTGCGCGAGAGTGTCGTGAATGTCGCGCGCCATCCGATTTCGTTCTTCGAAAACCGCGGCCCGCCGACCTTGCTCGGCGAACTCATTGAGTTGAAGCGCAAGCATGACTTGATGCGCGAGCGCCTGAGTTAATTCAATCTCCTCCGGCCGATACGACCCGCGATCGAGATGGCGGATCCCGATATAACCCCTCACCTGTCCACTCACCAAAATCGGAACTGCCAAGAACCTTTTTGTCCCCCTTCGCTTCAAATAGTCGGCCCACTCGCCGTTCACGCGCGGATCGGTCTCCCACTCGTCGCAAACCACCGGACCCGCCGTGAAAAGCAGTTCCTGAATTAGTGCGTTGTGTTTCCAAAATAACGGATCCTTTGCGAAAGGATGCTCCGGGTCTGGCCCGACCAATTTTCCGCCGTCCACCATTGAGCGCAAAATGAGCGAATCGGCCGATTCATCGAATAACCACAAAGCCACACTTTGCGCGCTCAGAAGGCGACCAATTGTACCTAACATTTGCCCGATAAACTTTTCCGGGTCCGGCGCGGTCGCCAAAACATCCAAACTCTGCGCCAGCGCCTCCACTTGTCCACGTGCCACTTGCTCGGAGGCGCGCAACGCTTCTTCCGCGCGCTTGCTTTCAGTGATATCGATAACCGTGCCCACGAACTCGACCAGATTACCGACCTCATCGCAAACCGGATGACCGACCGCGTGGATGTTCCCGATAGCGCCGCCCGGGCGAACAACCCTGTAATCTGTTTCGAAGTCCGTTTTATCGCGAATCGCGTTTTCGAACAGGTCCCTGACTCTGACCTGGTCCTCCGGACAAAGGCGCTCAAAAAATGTTTCGAATCGTGGCGGTCCGGGTTCCGGATCGAAACCAAGGACGCGATACGTCTCCTCCGACCAGTACCTGATTTCGCCCGTAGCAGGCGCCCATGCCCAACTTCCCGTATGACTGAGACGTTGTGCTTCCGCCAGGTAAGCTTCGCTCTCGCGGCGAGCCCTTTCCGCCAGCTTGCGTTGAATGGCCACGCCCGCGAGATATGTGATGTGCTTGATTGTCTCCTGCTCACGCGGGCTCGGGCTGCGTGGCTCGCGATAATACATGGCAAACGTTCCGATCACTTTGCCTTCGGAGGAGAAGATCGGCGTGGACCAGCACGCGCGGAGCGAATGCGTCAAAGCCAAGTCGCGAAAATCAGCCCATAATGGATCCGCCGCAATGTCGGACACAATCACTTGTTCGGCGCGGTATGCGGCTGTTCCGCATGAGCCGACAGCGGGTCCGATAAAAGCTCCGTCGATTGCTTCCGTATAAGTTTTGGGGAGATTCGGCGCTGCGCCGTGCCGCAACTGTTTACCATTCGGATCCATCAATAAAATGGAGGCGAGGACATCGGAGGATTGCTCTTCCACCAGCAGGCATAGCTTATCGAGTATCTCGGCCAGCGAATCGCCTTTGGCCACCATCTCGAGAACTCTATTCTCGCCGGCCAACAGCGCTTCGCGCCACTTACGTTGGCTAATATCTCGAATGATCGCTTGGTAGTATCGGCCGCGCAGCGCTGACAAAGAAACTTCCACCGGAATTATCTCGCCATTTTTTCGCAGGAATTTTCGTTCAAACCGGAAAGCTCCTTCCGCTTTCAATTTGTCGACTCGATCCTTAAACAAGTGGCGTTCTTCCGGGAGATAAGTCTCGGCAATTGAAGTGCCGATCAGTTCACTTTCCGGACGTCCAATCAGTTTGACTCCTGCCGGGTTTACTAACAAACATTTGCCGTCTGCATCCATGGCGCAGATTGCGTCGGGCGAAGCATTGATTAAATCTCGATATTTTTCCTCGCTTGTCCGCAAATCCGTCTCCGCACGATCCCGTTCAATCGCAACTCGTGCCAGGTAAGTCGCCTTCTCGATGACCTCCAGATCGTGCGGATTCGGGCTTCGCGTTTCGCGCTCATAAATGCAAAAAGTTCCCAGGACTCTTCCTTCCGACGACAATATTGGATTCGACCAGGAGGCTCGGAGCCCGTGACTTAGTGCGGCGGCACGATGCTCCGGCACGTCCCAAAGCGGATCAGACGCGATATCAGAAACTATGACCGCCGATCCGCGATAGGCCGCTGTCCCGCAAGAGCCGGCACAGGGTCCAATAGGCAGCTTTTCCATCTCCTGCCGCCATCCTTTGGGGAGCCTCGGCCCCGCGATCGACTCCAGATGAACGCCATCGGGACGAAGCAACAAAACAGAAGCCAGCGTGCCGAGGCGGTACTCTTCGATAATCTGACACAGGACATTCAGGATCTGCTCGAGCGCAACGCCAGTGGCAATCATCTCTAAAAGACGTTTTTCACCGGCGAACAAGGCCTCTCCCCGCTTGCGCTCGCTGATGTCTACCGTGGTTCCGGTATAACTATCGACTTCGCCCGAACGTCCGAGGACGGGTCGGCCTACTCCCTGGACATGCTTAACAGACCCGTCCGCAAGCGCGAGTCGGAATTCCAGGTCAAAACCAGTCCTCTCGTGAATCGCTTCATCGAGCTTTTGCTTAATAAATTGTCGATCTTCCGGATGAACTGTCTCCATGAACAACTGAAAAGAGGCCTCGGTTCTCTCAGGATCGAAGCCAAAGATCCTGTAATGCTCTTCCGACCACGTGGCCTTCCCGCTGGAAACATCCCAGCTCCAGCTCCCAGTGTAGCTGATTCTCTGTCCCTCGGTTAAAAATGCTTCGCTGTGTCGAAGCTTCTGTTCCGCGTTTTCGCGTTCAATGATCTCTCTGTGCAATTCTTCGTTCGCACGCGACAGTTTCGCGGTTCGTTCTTCAACTTTAGCTTCGAGCTCA
>QHQU01000211.1 GCA_003219925.1 Verrucomicrobiota bacterium | reverse complement strand
CCCCACGCCAACAGAATAACGGCAACCAGCGCCGCGGCGATTGCGGTCGGGAAACGCGCGGCAAAATCATTTTCGCCAAAGACACGATAACTCGCGACCTGAAACCAGTAGGTTAGTGGCGGTTTATCGAATCCAATTTGATTGTTGAAATAGGGAACGATGAAATCGGCGCGCTCGCGCATTTCCCGCGCCGCTTCGGCGAAACGTGGCTCGTCGCGGTCGATTAACGGCAAACTCCAGGTGCCCGCGAGATGAAAAAGCAGGCAGCCAAAAAACACCAGGATGTAATTGCGCATTGCCGGTCGCACGATTGAACCGGAAAGTAGCAGCCGTTCGAGTGAAAACCGAAGCTGAAATCACACCGGCGTCGCCGCGAAAAATTTGGATCGCGCTAATCGTACTGGCAGTAATCGCGTTGGTTGCGGCTTTTCTTCTCGATCAAGCGACCGCGTATTGGATCGGCGCACATTCCGCGCCCGAATTAAAACGAGTGATGCGAATGGTGAGCAGGGTGGGGGATTGGCCGGCCCATATGATTGCCGGCGCGATTGGATTTGCGATTGCCTTCGTTATGGGAAGCAAAGCCTGGATGCGAATTTTTCTCGCAATGCTCATTGCGCTTGCGCTCGCTGGCGTCACCACACGTGCCATCAAAATCGCAACCGGCCGAGCGCGTCCATCCGTCAAAAGCGAAGCGCGGTGGAACGGCCCGCAACTAAGTTCCAAATATCAGGCCTTCCCATCGGGTCATACCGCTTCATCCACCGCATTCTTTGTCGCGTTGTTTCTCGCGCGAAAAAAACTGGGTGCACCGCTATTACTGATTCCAATCCTGATCGCTGTCTCGCGCATGATCATCGGCGTCCATTATTTATCCGATGTCACCGTCGCCGTCGTTGTGGGAGTAATTTGCGCACTTCTCGCCGTGCATTGGCTCTGTAAGATCCGCGCTCCGCATTCCGCAATTGAAGGGCGGGGCTGACTAGTCACCAATCACTTCTCACTAATCACTCTTTGCGCTTGGCGGAGGGGGTGGGATTCGAACCCACGAGGGCTTGCGCCCTGCCGGTTTTCAAGACCGGAGCCATCAACCACTCGACCACCCCTCCGAGGTTTTCGTTCGAGAAGTGTGCCATTGACAACTCGTTGGGCAAGCCGCGCGGTTGGCCCTCGAATTATTAGCTCGACGTTGTAGCCGCGGTCGCTGGCCGCGGCTGAATTCCACCGCCGGATACCGTGGGCGACGACCGCGGTATCAAAAAATGCCTCGACAGCGAGTTATGTTCAGTTGAACATAAGCAGTGGGGCCGTTGCCTGACGAAAAAAAGCTCTGGAAAAATGTGCGCGAGATTCCGAGTGCGGCGCGCACGGTTCATCCCCGCGAATTCCACTCGCGAGGCGCGTCGATTAATCCAGCGAACCGGTTCGAGGCGCTGCATTTTGAAGAGGATCCGCACGATGAAGTCGATGAGGATTCGCGCCCTCGGAAAACCGTCTTTTACCGCGATGGCTCGCAGTCGATCATTGCGCGCAACAACAGTCCCGACGTCGGATTCGAGACCAGCGTGAATCCTTATCGCGGGTGCGAGCACGGCTGCGTTTACTGTTATGCCCGCCCCACCCACGAGTATCTCGGCTTTTCCGCGGGCACAGATTTCGAGTCGCGCATTATGGTGAAAATGGATGCGCCGAAATTGCTTGAAGCTGAACTATCCTCACGAAAATGGAGACCGCAGGTGATTGCGATCAGCGGTGTGACCGATCCCTATCAACCGATCGAACGCAAACTCGAAATTACCCGCGGATGCTTGCAAGTGCTGGCACGATTCCGGAATCCGGTCGGAATCATCACCAAGAATCGACTGGTCACACGCGACAGCGATTTACTTGGCGAGCTTGCGGCGTTTTCCTGCGCTGCCGTGAACGTGTCAGTTACATCGCTCGTCGAAGAATTACAGCGCGTGCTGGAGCCGCGAACGTCGCCGCCGAACGCTCGTTTGGAAGTGATCTCTAAATTGCGTGAAGCCGGCGTCCCGGTCGGCGTGATGGTAGCGCCCATCATTCCCGGGCTGACCGATCATGAGATGCCGGGCATTCTGGCTGCTTCTGCAAAAGCGGGTGCGCAATTCGCGGGTTATACGATCATGCGATTGCCTTTTGCGGTGGCGCCCCTTTTCGAGCGCTGGCTGGACGAGCATTTTCCCGAGCGAAAAGCGAAAGTCCTCTCGCGTATCCGCGCGATTCGTGGCGGCGATAGATTGAGCGACCCGCGCTGGGGAACGCGGATCAAAGGGGAAGGAATTTTCGCGGAACAGGTCGCGACCTTGTTTCAGATGAGTTGTCGTAAGGTCGGAATTGGTCCACGACCGGAATTATCGACTCAACATTTTAGGTGTCCGCGCGAGCAACTGACTTTGTTTTGATCAACATGGCCGCGTCATCCCGAGTCGCAAACACGACAAGGACCTCAGATACGCGAGTGATTTCACATAGTAGCTTGGTTGACGAACGCAGCTTGGGCGAAGTCCCTCGCTCGCGCTCGGGATGACGAGCTTTTGCGCGCTATGCAATCCAAACTGTTTTCACGTTTGTAAACTCGCGAATCCCTTCGGCACCAAGCTCGCGGCCGTAACCGGATCGTTTGATCCCGCCGAATGGCACGCGCGGATCGGACGCGACCATTGCGTTCACGAACACCATTCCGCTTTGAAGTTCGTGCGAAAAAAATTCCTGTTCGGCTGCATCGTTCGTCCAGACGCTGGCGCCGAGACCAAAATTGGAATCGTTTGCGATAGCGACGGCTTCGTTGCGATCCCGCGCGCGAAAAAAAAGCGCGACCGGACCAAAAACTTCCTCGCGATAAGCAGGCGCGCTCTTGGGAATTTCCGCTAGCACCGTTGGTTCGTAAAAATAACCGAGCCCGGCAGCGCGTTTCCCGCCGCATAAAATTTTTGCTCCGGCGGCGACCGATTTCTGCACTTGATCATCGACCCCGCGAAGAATGTGTTCCGAGGAGAGCGGTGCGACTTCAGTCGTTTCCTCCCTCGGGTCCCCCAATTTCAATTTCTTCATCCTCTCTACAAATTGCGCGAGGTATTGGTCGTAAATCGCGTCGGCAATGATGAAGCGTTTCGCCGCGATACACGATTGACCCGAATTCACCATGCGCGATTTCACCCCGGTCGAGATCGCATCGTCCAACCCGGCGCTGGGCATGACAATGAACGGATCGCTCCCGCCGAGCTCGAGAACACTCTTTTTCACCTCGCGACCAGCGGCGCTCGCCACGGCGCTGCCGGCACGTTCGCTGCCGGTAAGCGTGACCGCTTTCACTATTGGATCGCGAATGATCTTTTCGACCGCTTCATTCTCGATCAACAATGTTTGGAACACGCCGGGATCAAAGCCGGCTTCGCGGAAAATTTTTTCAATGGCAAGCGCGCACTGCGGCACATTGGAGGCATGTTTAAGGAGACCGACATTTCCCGCCATCAAGGCCGGCGCCGCAAACCGGAAAACCTGCCAGAAAGGAAAGTTCCACGGCATGATCGCGAGGACGACGCCGAGCGGATCATAACGGACGTAGCTTCGCCTGGCATCAGACGATACGATCTGTTCCCTCAAAAATTTCTCGCCGTGTTCCGCGTAGAAACGGCAACCGCGTGCGCATTTCTCAATTTCGTCGATTGATCCACGCAAAAGTTTTCCCATATCGCCGGTAATAATCCGCGCAAAGTGCTCGCGATCTTTTTCTAGGATCTCGGCAGTGTGTCGCAGTTTGGCAGCGCGCTCCGCAAACGAACTGGCTCGATATTTTTCGAAGGCGGAAACGGCGCGGTCCAGCGCGCTCTCAATTTCACCATCGGTGTGCGGGTCGAAACGTTTGCTCAATTCGCCGGTTGCCGGGTTGATCGATGCAATGGCCATGCCCGTAATCTACATCATGCCGCAATCGGAAAGTTCAGAATTTTAGGGCAAGCGTTCCTGCTTGCCGTCTTCGGTAGGTGGCAGGCAGGAATGCCTGCCCGACAAAATCGGGGTAACTACAAACGCAGGCCCTTTGGGATCAAAACGCGATCGAGCAGATCGAAAAAGAATTGTACCAGCAACGCCAGCAACGCCGCCGGGATTGCACCTTCCAGAATCGTGACATGATCGTTCAAGTTCAGTCCGCTGATAATCGGTTCGCCTAATCCACCGGCGCCGATCAAGGCGGCGAGGGTGGCTGTCCCGACGTTGATGACCGCGCTCGTTTTGATTCCGGCGAGAATGGTTCGCGAGGCGATCGGCAGATAAATTCGTCGCAGGCGCGCACCAGTCGTTAGGCCAAGCGCCGTGGCCGATTCGCGAATTGAAGGTGCGATGTCCTGCAAACCGGTGGCGGTGTTGCGCACGATCGGGAGCAGGCCGTAGAGGAACAAGGCAGCGATGGCAGTGCGGACGCTGATGCCGAAGAAGGGCAAGGGGACGAGGAGGGCGAGGAGGGCGAGCGATGGAATGGTCTGGATGGCACTCGTTAGGCCAAGGATTATCTGGCTGAGAAAGCCGGGCCGGCTCGCGATAAGTCCCAGCGGGACGCCGATGAGCACGGAGAGAAGCAGGGAGAAGCCGGCGAGTTCCAAGTGGCGCGCCGTCCAACGGAGAAGTTTGTGCGAGAAAGATTCGGCAGTATCGCTGGCGTCACCGAAATATAAAGCCGCGGCGCGGGCGTAGTTCTTTGTTCGTTCCGCTTCCGCGTTCAGCCGGATCATGCGCGCTTCATCAAGCGTCCCGGAAACTTTCTGCAAAGCCGCCAGTGCATTGGTCGGCAGCGAGAGCCGATAGAGATAAACCGCCTTGTATTGCGGAAAGAAATGGAGGTCGTCTTCGAGAGTGACGAGATCGTTCTCGCCGATTTTTGCATCGGTGGAATAGGCGTCTTTAATATCGATCGAGCCGGTGCGGAGCGCTTCATAACCGAGACCGTGATCGATTCCCTGCACGTTTCCGGTTCGCAGGCCGTAACGCCTAACGAGTGCTGGCCAGCCATCGCGCCGATCGAGAAATTCGTGCGTCAGGCCGTATTTCAATTCCGGATGAGTGCGCAGATCGCTGATGGTGCGAATGGACAACCGCTGCGCCGCCTCGCGTCGCATGGCGAGTGCCCAAGTGTTATTGAAACCAAGCTCCGGCGACATGCCGATGCGATTTTTGGCCAGCTCCGCCTGCATCATTTCCGGCGAGATGTCGGCATTCTTCAAAATTTCTTCCGCAAGCGTGCCGGTATATTCTGGGTAGATGTCGATTTGCCCGCTGCGCAAAGCTTCCCAGACAATGATCGTTCCACCCATACCCGGGCGAAATTCGACGGAGATTCCGGCCTCGCCTAACGAGTGCTTGGCGATTTCGGCGAGGACGTAGGATTCGGTAAACTTTTTCGAGCCGATGACAACGGGCTTCGCGGAAGCCATCGTGCTGATGAAAAACAAAACCGCGCCAAGGAATCTCATGTTAGGGCAAGGCTGCGTTGCGCGGTGATGAATTCGCTCACAAACGAACTCGTGGGTTGCGAGCGCAGTTCGCCGAGCGTGCCCTTCTGCACGATGCGGCCTTCGTTCATGAGGACAATTTCGTTGCCGAGAAAAGCGGCTTCGGCCAGATCGTGCGTGACGAGAATGGCCGTTTGTTGCAGTCGTTGAAAAATTTCCTTCAGATCTTTTTGCAGCGCTGCCCTAACGAGTGGATCGAGCGCACCGAGCGGCTCGTCGAGGAGAAGAAGCTTCGGCGTGAGGGCTAGCGCGCGCATGAGGCTGACGCGTTGACGTTGTCCGCCGGAAAGTTCGGCGGGAAACCGATCGAGAGCTTGAGCTGGGAAGCGGGTCAATGCGCACAGCTCATCGAGCGCGATTCGTTTGTTCAGCTGACGCGCCATCAGCAAAATATTTCCGCGCGCAGTCAGGTGCGGGAAGAGGCCACCATCCTGAATGACGTAGCCGACGCGATGCCGAAATTCGGTGATGTTCGATGACGAAACGCTGGCGCCGTCGATCTTAATTTTGCCGCTGTCCGGTTCGAGCAGGCGAATGATCAGCCGCAGCATGGTCGATTTGCCGCAACCGCTCGGACCGATGAGCACGGTGGTCTGACCACGCGCGAAATTGAGATCGGTCGGTTGGAGAGCGGCGGCGGAGCCGTAGCGTTTGCTGACGCCGTGCAATTCGACCAGCGCGTTCACGCGGCGAGATTAATCCGCGACTACGAAGTGAAAGACAGCGAAAAGTTTCTGTGGATCGGTCCAGACGTGGGAAAAGCGGAAGCCGGCCGTGGCGGCAAGGGCAATGAAACCTTCCTGGGTGTACTTGTAGGAAAACTCAGTGATGATTTTTTCGCCGGGAAAGAAATGAAATTCTTCGCCGCCGACGTGCGCGGTTTGCTGGCGCGCGCTGAGAAGATGCATTTCGATCCGCCCGATCTCGCGATTGTAGATGGCGCGATGATGCCACTGCGCGATATCAAAATCGGCGCCGAGCTCGCGATTTGCCCTAACGAGTAGATTGAGATTAAAGGCTGCCGTTACGCCGGCGCTGTCGTTGTAAGCCGCTTCGAGGATCTCGGGCGATTTTTGCAGATCAACGCCAATCACTAATCCGCCGCTGTGTCCGCACAAGCGGCAGACCCGGCGCAAAAAATCCTGCGCGATCGGCGGTTCGAGATTCCCGATGGTGGAACCGGGAAAATAAACCGCGACATGATCGGGTTTGCGCGAAGAGCGCGGCAATTGCAGCGGTTGCAAGTAATCGGCGCAGACCGGTAGAATTTCGAGTGTCGGCATCTCGCATTGCAGCGCGGCGGCGGAATCCATCAGGCGCTGTTTGGAAATATCGACCGGCACGTAAGCGATCGGATTTTCGAGGTGGCCAAGGAGCATGCGGGTTTTGATCCCTGCGCCAGTGCCGAAGCCGACAATCTCCGCATTCTCGCCGATGGAAGCCGCCATTTCCGCGCCATGCACGCGCAAGATCTCCGCCTCAGTGCGAGTAATATAATATTCGGGCAGCTCGCAAATTTGTTGGAACAAGTCGGAGCCGCGCTCGTCGTAGAAAAATTTCGAGGGCAAGGTTTTCGGCGAGCTGAAAAGGCTCTCGATAACTTCGGCGAGAAAATCGGACGCGGCCGGCTCGAGGTCGAGCACCGCCACGCCACTGGCGTGACGGTTCATTCTAGGTCGCGGGCGAGACGCAGGCCGGTGAATTGCCAGCGTTTTTCGGGTTGGAAAAAATTCCGATAGGTGGCGCGGATATGTAATTGCGAAGTCGCGCAGGAGCCGCCGCGCAAGACGTATTGGTTGCACATGAATTTGCCGTTGTATTCACCGAGCGCACCGGGCGCGGCGCGGTAGCCCGGATAGGGCGAGTAAGAGCTGCGCGTCCATTCCCAGACATCGCCAAACATTTGTGTCAGCCCAGCCGATTCGGCCGCGGGCGCGGGATGAAAACGCTCCAACTCGACGAAGTTACCGTCGATCGTCTCACCTTGCGCCGCGCGCTCCCATTCGAATTCCGTCGGTAACCGCGCGCCGGAAAAATTCGCGAAGGCGTCGGCTTCGAAATAACTCACGTGTGTAACGGGCTCGTTTTCATCGAGCGGGCGAAATCCAGAAAGGGTGAACTGCCACCATCTGCCATCTCGCTTTTCCCAATAGAGCGGCGCTTCCCAGCGTTGTTCGTTCCTCGTCATCCAACCAAGCGAGAGCCAGAATTCCGGCTGCTGATATCCTCCGGCTTCAATGAATCGAAGATATTCGCCGCAGGTAACCAAGCGAGAG
>QHQU01000125.1 GCA_003219925.1 Verrucomicrobiota bacterium | reverse complement strand
AGGACCCGCGTCATTCCCAAGGCCAAAATGATCGAAATGAGGACGGAGAGATAACTGAACGGATCCATCGGAACATGTTTGATGTATGAGGTTGGACGTTTGATGAAAGCGGAAACAGACGCGCAGAACCGCGTCTCTTCGGCGTGATTCCGCGCGCGGTGTCGCGGGCGAAGAACACGCCGCTTACCCGTGTCCTGCTTTGCCTTTTTCTGGTTGTTTAATCGAGCATGAGCATGAGAATGACGATAGCATGATCAAGTCAGCATATGACGTCGTTATTCTGGGAGCGGGGCATAATGGGCTGGTGGCTGCGAGTTATCTCGGGCGGGCGGGTCTCAGCGTACTCCTTTTGGAAAAAAACGACTATATCGGCGGAGCCACTACTTCGCAGAAAGTGTTTCCCGATTACGAGGCGCGACTGTCGCGTTACTCATATCTCGTTAGCCTTTTTCCTGAAAAAATTATTCGCGATCTGGGATTAAATCTCGAGCTGCGGCGGCGCGCGACGGGATCGTTCACGCCCTACGCGAAGAACGGGCGACACGACGGCCTGCTCCTAAGCAATGTCGACAAGGAGGTGGGTCGAAAGTCGATGATCGATCTTACCGGCAGCGATACCGAGTTTGAGCAGCTAAAGAAGTTCTATAACTTATCGCGCGTTTTCGCCGAGCATTGCTGGGACAGCATGCTGGAACCCCTGGTTGCGAAAGAAGAGTTTCGCCGCCGGTTTGATGTCGATGATATTTCCCGGGAAGCGTGGCGCAGTTTGGCGGAAGAACCCCTCGGACTAGCGATCGAGCGTTATTTGCAAAATGATCTGGTGCGCGGGCTTGCCATGACCGACGCGAAGGTTGGTCTCTTTACGCAGCCGCATGATCCGTCGCTCGTCCAGAACCGTTGTTTTCTTTATCATTTAATCGGAAACAAGACGGGGGAATGGAAGGTGCCGGTGGGAGGAATGGGAGGAGTGGCGCGCGAACTGGAAGAGGCGGCGCGTCGAAGCGGCGCAGAGTTTCTAACGGGTATTAGGATAAGCGCGCTGAGCTTGAATGGAAAAAGCCCTTCCGTTGAGTTTGAAATGGTAGGAAAGCGGCAGACAATCGAGGCGCGGTTTCTCCTCCTAAACTTCGGTCCCAACGTGCTGGCGAAGTTTACCGGCAAGCCATTTCAGCCGGATGCGACCGATGAAGGGTCTGTCTTCAAGATCAACATGCTTTTGCGCAAGCTGCCGACCTTGAAGGCAAAGAAGTATCCGGCGGCCGAAGCGTGGTGCGGAACGTTTCACAGTGACGAAGGGTACGAGCAGATGAATCTGAGCTACGAGCAGGCCGCGCAGGGGCGCCTGCCAGATAAAACGCCTTGCGAAGTCTATTGTCACACGCTCACGGACAACAGCATTCTCTCGCCGGATTTGAGTGAACAAGGTTATCATACCATAACGCTGTTCGGATTGGACGCGCCCTGGCGCTTGTTCGCGCGCGACAATGGGACGGTGCGGAAAGAAGCGGAGAAGAAATTCCTCGCCAGTATGAACCAGTGGCTGGAAGAGCCGCTGGAAGATTGTCTTGCGGTCGGACGCGACGGCACTCTCTGCCTCGAAAGTAAAAGTCCGGTCGATATCGAAGACTCGTTAGGAATGTATCATGGGAACATTTTTCACGACGCACCGACCTGGCCATTCGCCACCACGAAAACTCAAAGAGGGACCTGGGGCGTCGAGACGGAATACGAGAATGTCTTCTTCTGCGGATCGAGCGCGCAACGTGGCGGCGCCGTCAGTGGCATTCCCGGGCACAATGCGGCGCGCAAGGTCCTGGAGGCAATGAAGACATAAGCAAAACACCTAGCCTCCAACACCGAACATCCAATGTTGAAATTAGAAGCTAATCCGGCTGATGTCGCGACGATCGACTCGATCATCACCGCAGTCTACGACGGAATTTCAGGCCCAGCCGGAAAGAAGCGCGACTGGGACCGCGAACGTTCGTTGTACCTTCCGGGCGCGCGTTTGATTCCAACGGCGATGAAGGCCGGGACGGAAAACATGGATCTTGCGCCGCACATTCTGGATATTGAGGGATTCATCGCGCGAGTGGAACCATTCTTTGAGGAGAGCGGTTTCTACGAAAAGGAAATTGCGCGGCGCACCGAACAGTTCGGTCAGATGGCGCATGTCTGGAGCACCTACGAGTCGCGTCACAACGAAGATGATCCTGAGCCATTTATGCGCGGGATCAACAGCGTCCAGCTATTCAACGATGGCAGGCGCTGGTGGATCGTCTCGATTTACTGGCAGCAGGAAAATGCAAGAGCACCAATTCCGGAAAAGTATCTGCCGGGGGCAGACGGAGCTAGTCCCCAGCAGTAGCGGTTTCCCATTCTTTTGTTAGTCGAGCGAGATCATCCGTCACGGCGGATAGTTCACGATTGAGGGCGACGGCGCGCCCGCCCGGTTGGTAAGCGGCTGGATCTTCGAGAGCGGTGACGAGTTCCCTTTGCTGGCCTTCCAAGGCGGCAATTTTCATTTCGAGCGCGTGAACGTGTTTCTCTTTTTCGCGCTTCTTCCGGGCGATGGCAGTGCGTGCCTCCGCTTGCAAACGTTTTTGCACTTTCTGTTCGCGCAAGCCCCCCGCTCTTCGGGCAACGTTCTCGGTTGTCAATTGTCCGTTATTTGGGCTAGAGCCGGCAGTAAGTGCCGTCCGGGCCGAGACAGCCTTCGATTTATCCAAATAGTACTGGTAGTTGCCGGGATAAGATGTGAGGCGACTTCCGGTCTGAGCCGGACTGACGGTAATGTGCAGAACGCTCGTTGCAATCGCGCGGATGAAATGTACGTCGTGGCTGATGAAGATGAGAGTCCCGTGATATTGCTTGAGCGCCGCGATGAGGGCGTCGATCGAGCCGATGTCCAAATGCGTAGTCGGCTCGTCCATGAGCAAGAGGTTGGGGGGATCGAGTAAAAGTTTAACCAGAGCCAAGCGCGATTTTTCTCCTCCGCTTAGCACGGCGACCGATTTAAAAACATCGTCGCCGCGAAAAAGAAATGCCCCGAGAACGGTGCGCGCGGTCTGCTCCGACACCGGATTGGGCGCGTCCAACGCGCTCTCAAGGACGGTGAGTTTCGTATTGAGCACGTCGATTCGGTTTTGCGAGAAGTATCCGACGCGAACATTGTGGCCTGGCTCACGCGTGCCGTGTTGCACCGGCAGCACTCCTCCGAGCAATTTGAGAAGCGTCGACTTGCCAGCGCCGTTCGGTCCAACCAGGACGGTCCGCTGCCCGCGCTCGGCATGAAAGTTCAAGCCGCGATAAACGACAAGATCGCCATAGGCATGATTAACATCTTTTAGCGTAATGGCGCGAAGACCACTGCGCTTCGGCTGCGGAAAATGGAACTTGATCGTTTTTCCAGGCGCCGTCGGGGCGCCAATTTTTTCCATGCGATCGATCTGCTTGAGCTTGCTTTGCGCTTGTGACGCTTTGCTCGCCTTGGCGCGGAATCGATCGGCGAACAATTGCAGCGACGCGATTTCCTTTTGCTGATTTTTGTAGGCTGAGAGCTGTTGCATTTCACGCGCAGCTTTCTCTTCGACGTAGTTATCCCAGTTGCCGCGATAACGGACGAGCTTCGCATTCGCGATCTCGACAATGCTCCCGACTAATTGATTCAAAAATTCGCGATCGTGCGAGATCATGACAATCGCACCCGGGTAATTTCTCAGAAATTCTTGGAACCATTGGAGGGATTCAAGATCGAGATGGTTGGTCGGCTCATCGAGCAGGAGAAGATCGGGCTCCATTACCAGAAGCCGCGCCAAGTGCGCACGCATGATCCAGCCACCGCTCATGGCCTGCGCTGTCCGATCGAAATCGCTTTCGCAAAAAGCGAGTCCGGCGAGTACTCGCTTCGCCTTCGGTTCAAGTTGCCAGCCGCCGTGCTCGTCGAAAATGTGCAACGCGCGATGATAGGCTCCGTCGTCTGAGCCACTTCCCAACTCGTGTTGTTTAATGACCTTCTGCGCTTCGGAGAGCTCCGGCGTTGTCGCCAATGCCAGCTCGAGGACGGTTTCATCCTTCGCCGCCGCCGTTTCCTGCGGAAGGAACCCAATCGTCGCGCTTTTCTCGATAGTAATCTGACCGGTATCGGGCGATGCCTCACCCAGGATCAGCGAAAACAATGTTGACTTACCGGCGCCATTTGGGCCGACCAATCCGATGCGGTCTCCCCGATTGACCTGCAGCGAGACATCATCAAAGAGGATGCGACCGCTAAAGGATTTGCTGAGCTGGGAGACGGTAAGCATTAGGAGAACGCGAAGTGTTCACGTGTCATGGGCGCGGCGCAACTCGGGTTCGCAATAGCTTTGGAATGTTGGGAACACTCGCCGCGGCCTGCGCTCAGATTAGGAAGCGCGGACAAAGGCGTTCACTTCTTTGGCGAATTGTTCGAGCATCATTGGATCGGGTGCGGGAGCGTAGCGTAGTGCGATATAGGTATTCGCGATACGCCGGATCCGCTCGGATTCGTTAGGCAACAATCGTGTAGCTCGAACCGAGAAATCCAGCGGACCTTCTGACGGATTGCGCGACGCTCCCAGCCTGGCCGCTTTCCGGCAAAAGGTTTCATACATAATTTTGACGCGGTTACCACCGGGGCGAGTCCGCAAATGCGTCCATCCCGCGTAAAGAGTAAGCAGCGCGGTTGCGAAAGATAAGGTGCCAACAATGAAAAAGATCGGTCGATGCCCGGCCATTCCGAGCGACGCAAAAAATGACGCCTGCTCGTCGCCATCAAAGCTTAGAACTCGAGTGTCCCAGGCATAACTGAGCGTCTGCCAGCCGAGTCGGGCTCTGCCGAATATCGGCCAGCGCGCCAGCTGTCTCGCGAATGCGCTCTGGGTATTATCCAGTTGGCCGGTGGCGGCACGTCTTTCCAAAAAGAAATTCACTCCTAAATTCACGCGATCCGGAGCGACGACGGCAGTGGGATCGACTCTTTCCCATCCGCTATCTGGAAACCAAACTTCGCACCAGGCATGGGCATCAGCTTGTCGTACGAGAAAGAAGTGCCCAATCTCATTATATTCCCCGCCTAAATAGCCAGTAACCACGCGCGCGGGAATTCCAGCCAATCGCATTAGGGTGGCGAAACTGGCGGCGTAGTGTTCGCAAAATCCGAGGCGGCGATGAAAAAGGAATTCATCAAGGTCGTTCTTTCCATATTGGCCAGGGGAAAACGAATAGTGAAACCCCTGGGTGCGAAAAAACTCCAAGGCTTTGTTTACGATCGCACGTGGGTTTGGCTTTTCGGTCGCCCAGGACTGTGCCAACGCGCGCGCTGCGGGACTGATCGAAGCGGGGACCTGAAGCAAGGGCTCGCGTTCGCGCGAATGGAGCCGGTTATTCGGAATCTCCGGATAAGATGTAACTTCGTATCGCCGCGGTTTGTGAATAGGCTGATTACTCCACAAATAATTGCCGGGCGCGAGCACTGCACCGGAAGGCGAATTCACTGGCCAATCGAGCGCGAACATCCAGTGCGCGTCATGCGGTTCAATCGTAATCCATTGCCGAATCGCTTCACCGCGGGGCGGGCCTTGGCTGGTACGAGGCAGTGCCGCCGGACCGGCTGGCGCTTTCCATTCCAAACCTTCGCCGTGCCACATCACGACACCGCGCCAGTACATCGCACTGAGAGGAGGGATTTTGCCATCGGGAAACTCGGCCCGGAAAGCTGCCGCCGAAGAATTAGCCAAAACTGCAACGCTCCCGGGCGAGAGCCGGTCGGAGAAGCCAGCGGATGCTCCACGTTGCGGCGCAATCTGAAATCGGAGTCCGGTATTGATGCGCGGAAAAAAGAGGAACAGCAAAATAATAAGGGGCACGGCCTGGGCGAGAAGTTTGGCAGCGATGCGAATCGGTGGCCAAAAGGCGGATGATAAGCCGCGATGAAACTGGATAAGCGCGACGAGCAGTAAAGCGAAGGCGATAAGCAGACAGAGCGCGATTGCCAAGTTCTGAGAGAGGAAAAATCCGCACAAGCATAGAATCCACGCCACCATGATCATGATGTGGAATTCGCGCGCAGTGTGAGCTTCCAAAATCTTGACCGACGTCAACAGGACAATGAGGGAAACGCCGGGCTCCATTCCCCTAAGCGAGCCGTAGCTGAAGAAAAGCAGGGACAAAATTAGGGCTACGAAAACCAATTTCCAAATTAAGGAGCGGAGACGATAACCTTTCGGTTCCATCCAGAACTTCGCGGCGAGCGCGATCAAAAATAGCAAGGGTACCCACGACGGGAGAGTCCCAAACATTGGCGGCAATGTGAAAAGCAACGCTGCCGCCAGCCATAAAAGCGGTCGGCGCGGAACGCGCGTGTCTTTTTTTCGCAGCGTCTTCATTTGAACAAGGCGAGTGCATGCAGGCAGCGATGGAGATGCGGCTCGCCTAGTGACGGCGGAATTTCAATCGCGGGCAGACGAAGCCCGTAAGGGCGTCGCGCACGTTCCGCCTCGATTACCCAGAGCGTGAGTTGCGAAAGGCGCGCTTCTAGATCGTCGAGCCGCACCGCCGCAAAATCGAGATAGAGCAGGCCGTCCGATTCCGCGGTAAATTGTTTCGTCATCAATGCCTGTCCGCGCGCGACCGCTTTCCAATCGATGTGGCGTTGGGATTCGCCCCGCACATATGCGCGAACGCCGGCGAAATCATCGCCCTCTCCGAACTCCCTTCGCGAGCTGGATTGCCCGGAACGCGAAGTCTCGGCCGGCAAACGCTGCTCGCCAGCGGGCTTCGGATAGACAACATAACGTTGCGGACTCGGAAGCTGTTTCACGACCCGCAAGAACCCGAGCGGATAGGCACTGGTCAGCTGCAGTCTTCCTACCTCATGCTCGCCCCGGATCGCCGCGGGAAATCGAAGCACAGTCCGGGCAGCTTTGCCGGCGGGAATTTCGTCGATGCGTTCGTGAGCGTCGCCCAAATCAGGTAGCGCGACCGCAATGTCGTACCGGGTGCCGCGCGATCCATTGGTGACCTCCACCGCTAAGGAAATCTCCTGGCCGGCGAACGCGGGTTTGACCGATTCGACCGTTGCCTGCAAGCCTCCCATATTCGAGAACGTCCACGGAATTGAGACGAGAGAAACGCTCGCGAGCGCGAACAAGAGCAGATATGAGGCGGCGTTATTTTGACTGGAAGCAGCGTACCAGATTGCGACCAAGACAAACAGCAGGCCGGCGAAACTCGTGGTAGGGGAAAGGGGAAATCTGCTTTTGGAAGGTGCAGCTTGCCTCATGGCACCGGCACGCTCTTCAACAGAGTATCGGCAAACGTGCGACCGCTTTCCCCGGACTGCTCGATATCGTGTCCGAGCCGATGCGCCATAACGGCGGTCCCCACGGCTTGAATGTCTTCCGGCAACACCATGTCGCGGCCGTTCATCATGGCCCAGGCTTGCGACGCATGCAGCAAGGCCAGACCTGCCCGAGGCGACAAACCAGTGCGATGGCGCTGTCGCGATGCCTCCAGCAAATCCTGGAGATAATCGAGCAGCGCCGATGAGGTATGGATCGTCCGCACTTTTGCTTGAATCTCGAGCAATGTTCCCGCGCCAAAAACGGGATTTAATTCCTTGAGCATCTCGCGCCGATCCATCCCGAGAAGCATCGCCCGCTCGCTTGCGCGGTCTGGCACGCCCAGCTCGATTCGCATCAGAAACCGATCCAATTGCGATTCCGGCAATGGAAATGTTCCCACCTGATATTGCGGATTCTGTGTCGCGATGACAAAAAACGGCTGCGGTAGCTCGTAAGTGACGCCGTCGGCCGAGATCTGATGTTCTTCCATCGCTTCCAGCAATGCGCTCTGCGTCTTGGCGGTAGCGCGGTTCACTTCATCGATCAGCACCACCTGCGAAAAGAGCGGTCCCTGATGAAATACGAAACGCTGTTCGTTCCGATCAAAAATTGAGTTACCGAGGATGTCGGCGGGGAGCAGGTCACTGGTGAATTGAATGCGCTGAAAGACGAGGCCGAGGGAACGAGCCAGGGCTTGCGATAGCGTCGTCTTACCTACCCCCGGGATATCTTCAATTAGGAGATGACCCCGGGCGAGCAGACAGGCGACCGCCAGTTTTACAGCTTCGGCTTTGCCAACGATAACCTCGCAAATCTGGCTGGTGAACGCGGCAATTTGTTTCTTGGTGTCGAAACGAATTTCCGGATCGCGTTCATTCGCGAGCAAGGTGGAATGCATAGAGCGCCCGATAAATGATCGTTCGTGCAGCAAGTCCTGTGCGGCTTTTTCGTCCATTCCCCAAGGGAATATAAGTGGATTCTGATAGAACCAAATCATCCTTCCCTGGTGCTAGGGACGACGCCAAGTTGTGGCCAAGCTTCAAGGACTTTAAGCCTGCGGCGAATCAGCGGGCAAGAACGGGCCCGCTGGCCCCACGCCAAGATGGCTGTGCTACAAACGGAGTCCGCTTCTCAGGCCAAGACCTGATGGAAGGCGGACAAAAATGCTTCCATCTCGGCCTTTTTGCCGATGGTCAGGCGCATGTGAGTTGGTAATGCCGGAAATAATCGGCCGACTTCCACATTTCGTTCCTTTAAGGCCTTGATCAGGGGCAGGACCGGGCGTTTTACATCAATCATGACAAAGTTCGCTTGCGAAGGAATGTATTTGTAATCCATGGCATCGAGCTGAGTAGTCACAAACGTCCTGGTTTCCTGATTCAGCCGCCGGCCGTTTGTAACCTGGTCGGGGTCGCTCAGACTCGCCGTCGCAGCCGCCACCGCCATAATATTGACGCTGTCCCAGCTTTGATGAGAGCGCAGTTGCGCAATAGCTTGCGATTGTGCCACGGCATAGCCGCAACGTAATCCCGCCATGCCATAGATTTTTGAAAAAGTGCGCGCGACAATGAGATTTGGGTAATCCTTGACTAAAGGAATGACGCTGTCGTAGTCCGGATTATCGGCGTAATGGAAGTAAGCTTCATCCACCAGGATTATCGTTTGCGGCGATGTTTTGGAGATGAAATCGGTTAGTTCATTCTTCGGCGTGAAACTGGCGGTAGGATTGTTCGGGTTACAAATGTAAACAAGACCTGCATTTGCCACTGCGCCCATCTTGCTAAGGTCGTGCGCGAAGTGGTCGGTGAGTGGTACCTTAACGACTTCCGCTCCATTAACGGTGGCATGTTGGAGGATGGCCTCGAAAGTTGGATCGCCCGCCACCAACTTTCGCTGTGCTCCCGTGAAAGTGTCGGCGCACAGTTTCAGAATCTCACCCGATCCGTCTCCTAACAGGATCTGATTCGCGTTAACACTATTTAACGTTGCCAGTTTTTCACTCAAGAGAGCGGCCGCTTCGTCAGGATAGCGACACGCCACGTTGAACGAGTCCGTCATCGCTTTGAGCGCGTGCGGCGAAGGCCCATAAGGGTTTTCGTTCGAGCTCAAGCGCACAATTCTCGTTAGCGGCGATGCTGGTTGACTTTTCACCTCCGGGGCGCTTTTCGCCAGAGACAGTGCGGGCTTAACCACAGCGCAGGCTGCTCCCGCGCTCAAAAGCTGGGCAAATTTACGTCGAGAAATCGAGATGCTATTCATTTTGAAACCTCCGTCTGGAGGTGATACCGCGATTTCCGGCGAATTGCGAGATAGAAAATTACCTCTCTGTTAGGCAGCCGTGTCGGCTGCACATTTTGTCTGGTTGAGTCGGCGGTTTTGTTTCCGGCTCCGCAGAGCGTCGCCCTACCAGTGGATTTCTTGCGAGAGAGGATTGGTAGGGCGAGACTCCGTCGAGCCGCCGCCATCACTCAAGCTGTAGCCTCTGGCTCGGCAGAGTCTACCGCTTGGCGAGGCGTCGCATCTACGATTACCGGTGCTGGCTCTTTTTTCTTTCTGGGCTCGACCGCGGCGGTAAGCGCGGCATCGAGCATGGGCAGAGCAACGGGTTTGGAGAGAATGGCGATTGCACCGGATAACTCGGGTTCGACCGGCGCACTCCAGCCGGAAATTAAAATCACGCGCGCGTTAGGATCCTTCGCCAGAATGTAACGGCAGGCGGTGATGCCGTTTAGCTTCGGCATCCGGTAATCCATTAGGACCACGTCCGGCCGGTGCCGAGCGTATGCCTGTATGGCTTCCATGCCTGTGGCCACGACCTCAACGACCTGGTGGTGACAAAGGCCGACCATTTCCGCCAGGGATGTCCCCACGCTTTTTTGATCGTCGGCGATCAAGACACGCATTGTCTTCCACTGAGAAGTTTTCATGCCAGCGGCGGAAAATAACAATAAATTCTGGAATTTGTGCACGAAAAACTGAAGGACTCATTAGGCGTTCAAGGCTCCTCCATCCCACTGAGCGCATCTCATCGTCTTGGGGAAGAGGATTGATGAGGTGATGGCTGGTAGCTCGGTATCAACCGCTCGAGTCGCTGCCCAAGCGTCGATTTGTCCTCAATCCTATTTATGAGTACTCGCTGGAGACGCCGCAGTATCGTTCTGACGCGGCTTCGCTTCTACTTGTTTCCCGAGCGATTGCTTTAAGCCATGCTGTCCGCCGCTGCTATTTGCCGTATGACCGCGCCGATATTCCTTCACTCCCAGACCAACCAGAATCGCGAGCATCACGAAACAGATGACCCTTTTTTCTTCCTTGGTGAGAACGAACATTAAGTTCGTGGCGGCTTGACATGGACGGACGGAAAATGCCCGCGCACATTCGCATCGTAGAATTGGGCCTTGGAAGCAGCACTGAGAAAATCGCGGTACACCTGCGGTGGCACATTGCTGTAACGATAAATGGCGCCGCTGATAAATTCCACTTCGAGCGCGTGAAGTCGTTTGCTGTAGCCGATGGCTGCCAGCGCGTGGGAATGCACCGGCTGGCGGGCGATGCGGGAGGAAATTTGCCGCTGTTCCGCCGCCGAAGCGCCCCCCAGACTGAGCAGTGCGATGACAACAAGCGTAGCGCAGCGCTGCACGGCGTTCTCAGGGTAATTGTCTAAGCAGCGTCTTCCAGCGTGCCCAAGCTTCATCGCGCGCGTGCCGGTTCCCCTCATTGGCATCTGGCTTCTCGCCTTCGCGCATGAATCCATGTCCAGCGCCACCGTACACCACCGGCTCGTATTTTTTCCCGGCACGCTTCATCAATTCCTGCGCTGTCGGAATGGTCACGTTCACATGTTCGTCGTTCCCTGCGTAAAAGCCGTAAACGGGACAGGCGATGTTCGCGACCTTCGCTGGCTCATCCGGCGCAGTTCCATAAAACGAGTAAGCCGCTTTCAGTTTCGGATTCATATTTGCGTATTGGAAGACCCAACCGCCGCCCCAACAAAATCCGCATACCGCCAGGGTGCCATTGCCGGCGGGAATTTTCAGCGCGTAATCTGATGTAGCGTCGAGGTCTGCCTTGATTTGCGGTTCCGGTAAGGCCGAGATCGCTTTCCGCGCGCCATCGGGATCAGAAAAGGTTTGACCGCTGAGCAGGTCGGGCGCAATCGCGATGACCCCGTTCTCTGCCAGTTGATCGCATAGACCGCGCACCCAATCACTCAATCCAAAGATCTCGTGAATAACGATCACGACCGGCGCTTTATCCTTGCGCTCCGGATAAACGACGAACGCCTTGATTGTGCGATCGCCCGATTTGATCTCAACCCATTCACCATGACGTGGCGAATTGTTTAGTCTCGCTTTCGCCCAATCCTGCGCGAGAAGCGATTGCGCCGCGAAGATCAATCCGAGCGCCAAGATGCCGCGTTTCATCGAAATAAAGATGTCGATCTTACAATTTCGCGGCCGTCGCCGTCCGACCGCGGCCAATCATTGCATCAATGCTCCAGCTGCCGGGACCGCGCAGAAAGATGTAGAAAAAGACAAAGCAATAAACCACGGCAAGCTCACCTTTGTTCACATAAGGAATCAGACCCTTTGGCGCGTGCACCATAAAAAATGCCACCGCCATTTCACCGGAGGCGACGAACGCCGCAATTCTTGTCAGCAAACCAAACGCGACAAGAAATCCGCAGATGATCTCGACCCAGCCACCTAGCATCATTAGGGGCGGGAGTGCTTCGGTCTTGCCGGCGAAGGTGCCGAATATCTTGTCGAGACCGTGACAAGCAAACATCAGCCCAACAATAAAGCGCATGATGGAATAAAACGGATCCGCAAATCGATTAAGAGCGTTCATGGCGTGAGGCTGCGCTTTTCCTCCATGCCCTGTCAAGCCTCTCCTAGTTTCTCCGTCTTATTCCTATTCATAATCCTATTTTTCGCGGGTCGCTTTTTGGCTTGCCCACAATTCACGAACCACGGTCCGTTTTTTTCCCTTCCGAGCGAAGTTGAGAAGCCTCTAACTGGTTTCTGTATTTCCCGCTCCATGCCCTGGATATCGCTCACGCACGAGCGCATGCTCGAGATTGCGGTATTTTGTTGGGACCGCAATAACATGAAAAAGTTTATGCTTTCGATGTCGATCCAAGCCAGCGTGATTCAGTCCCCGCCGCTACTTGCGGGTTCCGAAGCCGTGGCCGAGCTTGATCTCGTTAGGTACGCAAACTAAGCAGATATGCCCATATCTCTCACGCCGTCGCGTATTGCGCGACTGATCGTTGGCTCGCCCTCGCGATTCGATCTTTGGCTACGCCTTCTCCATACCGCTTCGCTGGAGTGTGCCGCCGAGATTGGCGTGTGGAAGGGAGATTTCGCTCAGGCAATCCTGAACAACTTTGGTACCGTCACCAAATACTACATGATTGATCCCTGGGCCCATTTACCGGATTGGAACAAACCATTTAATGTAAACGATCAGACCTTTGAAGAGGTTTATGCTGAGGCCTTAGGTAAAACAGACTTTGCCGCCAGCCGGCGCATAGTCCTCCGCGGCCGAACGAGTGCTGTGATTGATGAGATTCCAGACCAGTCACTTGATTTCGCCTACATCGATGGAGACCACACGCTTAGGGGGATAACATTGGACCTCATACAGGTGCTTCCAAAGATAAAGGACGGCGGCCTCATTGGCGGTGACGACTTCGTCAATAAGCCCTGGCAGCATGGTTCTGCCTACGAACCGACACTGGTCTGTCCTTTTGCAGTCTATTTCGCCGAGGCAATGCGGCTTCCATTTGTGGCGCTGCCCCACAAACAATTCCTGATCCAAAAAGCGGCAGACACCTCGTTCTCCTTCGTCGATCTGACGGGAACGCATTCAGACTTATCTCTAAAAAAGCTTTCTCAGAGCTAATTGAATGACACTGCATGTTTCTTGTTAGGTGATAAGCCGATGAAAACGCAAGTCGAGTTCCGCTCCAGTAAATTTCCACCCTACGACGGGGAGCAGGAACAGATCAATCCCGGCCTGTGGGGCAAACGTCTGGCTGAGTAACTTCGTGCGGAAACTATCCGAAAAGGGGATCAAAACGGAGGAGATAATTGCGGAGGACTGGGGATGGTACATTCCGGTGCAGAATGAGGGATTTAGGCTTGCTGTCTGTTGTGGCCACCAGGACGGCGACGATGATGAGTTCGTCTGCTTCACTGATCCAAGCACACCCGTCGTGAAGAAGTTCTTCAAAAAGATTGATGCCACTGCACAACTCACTCGGCTTACCGAGGCGATGCAGCAGATTCTCTCTGCGGATCCAGAAATCAAAGAAGTAGTATGGAAAGGGCCGACCTAGCCACGAACTGCCGTTTCCAGAAGTTTAAGGCCCGAAGCGTGCCGAGAACAATTCAACGACCGATCTGTGGCTGCGGTATGGAACGCCTGATTGTTGACATGGGCGGCCTTTGTCGAGGACGATGGGCACGATGACGAGGTTCGAAAATCAGGTTGCGGTTGTCACCGGGGCGGGGCGGGGGATTGGACACGCGATTGCGTTGCGGCTGGCGAGCGAAGGAGCGCGCGTGGCGAGCGTGAGTCGCACCCAGGCCAATGCGCAGAGAACGGCGGACGAACTTAATGCTTCGCGTAACGATGCCGCCAAAGCGTACGCGGTCGATGTTTCTGATCACGCTGAAGTGCAGAAAATCGGAGAGCAGATTCTGGCCGATTTCGGGCGCGCTGACATTCTGGTCAACAATGCCGGCGTGACCCGCGACACGCTAAGCATGCGGATGTCGCCGCAAGATTGGGATTTTGTTTTGAATACGAATTTGAGGGGCGCGTTCAATTTCGCCCAGGCCCTACAGCGCTCAATGGTGAAGCAACGCAGCGGGCGCATCATTAATATCAGCTCGGTTATCGGGATTATCGGCAACGCGGGACAGACCAATTACGCCGCGAGCAAGGCTGGCTTGATCGGTTTTACGAAATCGCTCGCGAAAGAACTGGCCAGCCGCAACATCACGGTGAATGCGATCGCGCCGGGATACGTTGCGACCGACATGACGAATGCCCTCTCTAACGAGATTCAGAAATCGATTCAGGATAAAATTCCGTTGAAGCGCGTGGGCGCGCCGGAGGAAATCGCGGCAGCGGTGGCGTTTCTCGCGTCGGCGGAAGCGAGTTAT
>QHQU01000210.1 GCA_003219925.1 Verrucomicrobiota bacterium | reverse complement strand
AGGCGTTCCAGTCTTGCGCTCACTCCAAGTTCTTCCATGAGTTCGCGCGTGGCGGCCTCGTCATAGTCTTCGTTAGCTTCCACGTGACCCGCTGCGCTCGAATCCCAGAGCAGAGGATGCCGGTCTTTCCAAGGTGAACGCTTTTGCAACAGGATCTCCCCGGAATGATTGAAAATGAGGATATGAACGGCACGATGACGAAAGTTATTCTCATGCACTTCCAGGCGACTGGAGGTGCCAATTTGCCGATCGTTTTCGTCCACTACCGGAAAGCGTTCGGCTGACGCCCGGGCCGCAATTTTTTCATCGCGCGGAGCGATGTGGTTGGCCAGCGCGATCCATTGCTTAAGCGAAAGCTCTTCTGCGCGCGCCGTTAGTGGAGCAGCAATTTTTTTTGAGATGCATTCCCAATCGGCGACATGACTGGCAAGTAGTTTTCGCAATTGCTTTCGCCGTTGCGAGAAGCCGTGCTTCACAATCTCGCGAAATACTGTGGGATCGAAAATTCCGATTCGTTTTTCGTCGCGCGGGGTAAAGCGAACAATTGCCGAAGCGACTTCGGGCCGGGGGATAAAAACTGTGCGCGGAATCTTTCGCAAATACTCAACGTAATGATGAAGTTGGAGTCGCAACGTGAGCGCGCCGTAATCGGCGCTTCCCGGCTTCGCCGAGAGACGTCGCGCCATCTCATTTTGTAACATAAACAATGCTAATGAGATACAATTGGGAAAATCCACGAAGCGACAGAGCAACTGACTCGCAATGTAATACGGAAGGTTCCCAATCAATTTGACGTTGCGTTCGGCGAATAGCACCCGCCTGTCGAAATCGAGCGCATCGCCGTGGTGCAGTTCGAATCGCGGGTCGCGGAATTTTTCGCGCAAAAAATTCGCCAGCCGCGCATCTTTCTCCAACGCCAGCAAACGCGCGCCGCGCTTCAGAATCTCGCTGGTGAGGGCGCCAAGCCCCGGCCCAATTTCCAGGACAAAATCGTCCCGACTGATCTGGGCCTGCTCGACAATCCAGCGCGCCAGGTTTTGGTCGTGCAGGAAATTCTGTCCCAGTTTTTTCGCCGGTCGCACGCCAGCGTCGTGGAGCGCTACGCGAATCTGTGAAAGATTCATCCGCCGATCAGCCAGAAAGGTTGAGAACGCGCCCGCTGTTCACAAAAAGCTGTGAACAAAGTGCGAAGAGCACTGCGGCTTTGTACACAAGTTATTCACCGCCCCGAAAACTGATGCAGAATCCCCGTAAACAGATCCAGGAATAGACTCGTGGCGGCCCGTGGCAGTCATAAATGGCAGAGGAGCTTCGCCCTCAATCGCCTGAACATGCGCTGCATATGATGAGAAGCTTCTCGCGCCCCTGATCCTCATTTGAGCTGCAGGATCGCTGACTTCCGGCGTTTCCGCCCCTTCAAATAAGTGCGACGCGCTTCACCCAGCGTCACTCCTTCCAGAAAATAAGCGGATGCTGCGTGTCCGATCGCGTAAGTGCCCGCACCTGCCACCATGCCACAAACCACATTTCCCCAACCTGGGAAAAATTTAAGAAGCGCGCGGGCACCCTCGCGCAGGAGCATTCCGGCCCCGACGTTGGCCCCGAGCGCGCCGACGAATTCGGTGGCCGCGCGCAGGCTTCGCTCGCGCCCGCTCAGATGCATGATCCCGGAGACCATCACCAATTGCAGGGTGGTGAGGACAGGGAGGTCGGCGAGAGGGATCGGTTGCGCGCCGACCGCGGTGCAAATTGCGCTCGTCGATTTGATGAGAATGTTTGCGATCTCGCGTTGAGCTTCGCGGTCGCCCGAAATGCGTACAATTTCGACCCGGCACTCATTCGGTAATTCTTTCGCCAGAACGGAAACGAACTGATGTGACGCTGCCCGGTCGGCCAAGGCGTACCCTGGTTCGCCGGAAAACTCGAACCCGCCCCAGACGCGACCGTGTAATTGCGGCTGGATTTTTTCCGACCAATCCATCCTGACCGGTTCCCCATTGTGGCCCGCGCCTGGAGTTGGCTCGAGATGGATTGCCATAATGCCGGCCTCTTTGCGCACGGCATCGTTCCAATGCACGCATTCAAGGCCGTTTTCGGCGCTTCGTTTTACCTTGCTGCGGCCTTCGGAGGCGTCGCTCAAAATGATAATCGCATCTGCTGATTCGCGTTCGAGTTCTCGGCGAATCGTCTTTTCCGCTTCGTCATCGGCGCCGCGGGCATCGAGCACAGAAATCGTGCCGCGACCTTTGATCTCAATGTCTTGCCAACGAAAAATCTCGAAGACGACCTGGCTGGAATCTCCAACCGCGACACCGTTAAAAAGAAGGTTCACAACTTGCGGCATGGGCCAGCGCCCCGCCCCGGCGAGGAGGAGACGCGGGGGGCGTTGCTGCAAAAAAAGTTCCTTCAACGGCGTTAATTCGTGCAATACCGGTTTTTGGATTGCCGCCGGCAGTTTTCCGAGCAACCCCTCGAGACGCTCGACGATGTGGAGCAATGCGGACCGATTCACCTCAGCCAATGACCGGCGATTTGGTCGCGAATGCAAGATGGCAAAAACGTTTTGTCGGCGGTCGTGCTGCGATTATAGAACGCCATGCAAATGAATTTCGAGGCTCTCTCGCGCGCGGCCACGGAAGCGCGCGGCCTGGCAATGGATGCGGTGCAGGCGTCGCAATCAGGCCATCTTGGTCTACCGCTCGGATGCGCCGAGATCGGGGCGGTGCTCTACGGTTATTTGCTCAGACATAATCCAGATCAACCGCGCTGGATCAATCGCGACTATTTCATTCTTTCCGCCGGGCACGGCAGCATGTTCCTGTACGCCTGGCTGAACCTGAGCGGCTACGACGTTTCGGTCGAGGACATTAAGCGTTTTCGTCAGCTGCATTCGAAAACGCCGGGGCACCCGGAGTATTTTGAAACGCCGGGAGTTGAATGCACCACTGGTCCGCTGGGGCAAGGCGTTGGCAATGCAGTTGGTGTGGCGATGGCAGCGAAAATGGCGGAAGCGCATTTTAATACCAGCGACCATCGCATTTTCGACCAGCATATTTTTTGTCTGGCGGGAGATGGTTGTCTCCAGGAAGGCGTCTCGGCGGAAGCGAGCGCCTTCGCCGGGCATTTCGGCCTCGATAATCTAATTCTGATTTATGATTCAAACGCCATCACGCTCGATGCCATGGCCAAGCAGACGCAGAGCGAGGACACGCGAAAACGTTATGAGGCCTACGGATTCAACACGCAGGAAATCCAGGGCGACGACATGCAGGAATTCCTCGATGCCTGTAACATCGCGAAAGAGCGCGACAACGGGAAACCGCAGTTCATTATTATCCATACCCTCGCGGGGAAAGGAATTCCGGAAATTGAGGGAACGGCGAAAGCCCATGGCGAAGCCGGCGCCAAGTATGTTGATGCCGCGCGAAAAAGACTTGGCCTCCCGGACGAGCGATACTTTGTTTCAAAAGAGACGCGCGAATATTTCGCCGAACATAAAGACAAATTGCTCGCGGATTTTGCGAGGTGGGAAAAGACGTGGGAAGGGTGGCGCGAAAAAAACCCGGAGAAAGCGCGCGCCTTAGACGACGCCATCGATAAGAAAGTTCCGCAGGATTTGCTCGAGAAAATCCCGGCATTTCCCTCGGACGCAAAACTGGCGACGCGCAAGGCCGGTGGCGAGGTGCTTCAGCCAATCGCGAAAGCGATGCCGAATTTAATCAGTGGCAGCGCCGATCTCTACGGCTCAACCATGAATTACAT
>QHQU01000124.1 GCA_003219925.1 Verrucomicrobiota bacterium | reverse complement strand
ATGGAAGCCGCAATAGTTAACGCCCGCGCGGAGTTGTTCTTCATCGATTACGCGCCGGTCCTGGTAACGAGCGCGCTGACCGGCGAGCATGCCGATAAAATTTTCAAAATGATCGAACGCATCCGGCGGGCTGCACGTGCGCATATCGGCACCGGCAAATTGAATCGCGCATTGAGAGCGGCCTTTGCCGCAAATCCGCCGCCAATGGTAAAGGGGAAACGGCTAAAGCTGTTTTACGCGACTCAATCCAGCAGAAACGAATCATGCGAGTTCGCGCCGCCGGAAATCGTGCTCTTTGTCAATTCCCCTCGTCTTCTGACACAGCCATTTGCACGTTTCCTTGAAGCGAAGATTCGTGAGCTCGAGCCCTACCCGGGATTACCGATTTTGTTGACCTGCCGGGCGCGCAGCTCCACGTCATCCTGAGCGGAGCGAAGCGCAGTCGAAGGATCCCGGGGAAGTTACCTTTAAGGTATCGCAACGGGATCCCTCGACCCATTCGACTACGCTCAGGGCAGGCCTTTGCTCGGGATGACGAACTTGATCGAACGTTCGGCCTAGATTTTCTGTCTTACAAAGCTCATGAAATCGGCTCAGGAAATTTCTCAACAGGTGCAGGAGCTTGGTCGCTGGATTACGCCCTTGCGCGAGCAAGTTGCGCACGTCGTCATCGGTCAGAAATATCTGGTCGATCGTTTATTGCTCGGGTTGCTGGCGAACGGCCATGTCTTACTCGAAGGCGTTCCCGGCCTGGCCAAAACGCTCACCGTCAAAACAATCGCCTCCGCCATCCAGACCGGCTTCCAGCGCCTGCAATTCACCCCGGATCTTCTTCCGGCGGATTTAATCGGCACCCTTATTTATAATCCGCGTGACGGCGAGTTCACCACCAAGTTTGGCCCAATTTTTTCGAACCTCATCCTGGCCGACGAAATCAATCGCGCTCCAGCCAAAGTGCAGAGCGCCTTACTGGAAGCAATGCAAGAGCGCCAGGTCACCATTGGCGAGAAAACGTATCCACTTTCCGATCCGTTTCTTGTTCTGGCGACGCAAAACCCCCTCGAGCAGGAAGGCACCTATCAGCTCCCCGAAGCGCAGCTCGATCGTTTCATGTTCAAGTTGAACATCGGTTATCCGCAGAAACCGGAGGAGCGCCGTATTCTCGATTTAATGGCGACGTCCGCACCCGATCTGAGGGTTTCAGCGGTGGTCGATCCGCAACACATCATCGCAGCGCGCGATGTCGTAAACAACATTTACATAGACGATCGAGTAAAGGATTACATCGTCGACATTGTTTGGGCGACGCGGGAGCCGGCGTCTTATAACTTGAAGCTGGAGGGTTTGGTTCGTTACGGCGCCTCCCCGCGCGCCACAATTTATCTCGCGCTCGCCGCGCGTGCTCATGCTTTCCTGAACGAACGCGGCTACGTCACCCCGCAGGACATCAAGAGCATTGGTCCCGACGTTTTGCGCCATCGCATCATCGTTAGCTACGAAGCGGAAGCAGAGTCGATTACGAGCGAGACGATTATCGAGCGGATTTTTGCAGGATTGCCGGTGCCGTGAGCCCCGTTCGTCATCCCGAGCAAAGGCCTGCCCTGAGCGTAGTCGAATGGGTCGAGGGATCCCGATGCGCAACCAAGAAGGCAGCGATGAAGAGCCAAAATTATTTCGTTTACATTCTTACGAACGCTGATCGCCATACCGTTCTTTATGTCGGCGTGACAAATGATCTGGAGCGTCGGCCCAGCGATCACTCCTTAGGGCGCGGCAGTGCGTTCGCGAAGCAATATAACGCAAATAAACTCGTTTATTTCGAAGCATTCCCGGATCCGCAGAGCGCGATTGCCCGCGAAAAGCAGCTCAAAAATTGGAGTCGCGCGAAAAAAGACGCGCTGATTGCAAAAGGGAACCGAGAGTGGCGCGACTTGTTCGAAGACATGTATTCACGTAAGGGCAAATGAAGATTTCAGGTTCGCGCCGGGATCCCTCGACTTCGCTCGGGATGACGAGCAAGGCGCGACGACCCCTCTCGACTTCCGTGCTTCAGGCCCGGGATGACGACGAGAGTCGATCGGGAGCAGAGGAAATTCTAAAAAAGATCCGCGGTCTGGAAATCAAGACCCGCGCCCTCGTGGAAACCGCCTTCGCCGGCGATTACCACAGTGTCTTCAAGGGTCGCGGGATGAATTTTGAAGAGGTGCGCGAATATCAGCCGGGGGATGAGATTCGCGCGATCGATTGGAACGTAACCGCCAGGCTCGGTAGCCCGTTTGTAAAAAAGTTCACGGAAGAACGCGAGCTTACCGTGATGCTGATCGTAGATGTAAGTGCATCAGGTAATTTCGGCAGCACTTCACAATCAAAACGCGAGCTGGCTGCAGAAGTTGCCTGTCTCCTCGCTTTCAGCGCGATCCGTAACAACGACAAAGTCGGTCTCCTTCTCTTCAGCGATCGCCTCGAGCTTTTCATCGCGCCGAAGAAAGGGCGCTCTCATACCTTGCGAATCATTCGCGAAATCCTCTTCTTTGATCCGGTGGGGCGCGGGACCAACCCGGCGGCGGCCCTTGATCACTTAAATAAGATCGTGACCCGTCGGGCGGTCGTCTTTTTTATCTCCGACTTTCAGGCGGAGGATTTCTCGCGTGCTCTCGCGGTCACGGCCCGGCGGCATGATCTGATTGCGATCCGGATTCAGGACGAACGCGAAAGCGTGTTACCGCCTGTTGGCATTATCACGCTGGAAGATGCGGAAACGGGCGACCAAATTGAAATCAACGCCGCCGACAGCAATGTCCGCCGGCAATTTGCGCAGCTCGCCCAAGCACAGCTAACGGAAACCCTGCGGGTATTGCGGCAAAACCGTATCGATCGAATCGATTTGCGCACTGGCGATGATTATCTGCCGGCGTTGCGCTCCTTTTTCAAGCAACGCGAACGCCGTATGATGGTGCGGTAACGATGATGCTACTCGCGCAGGCACTTCCCGACATCGCGCCGCCGGTGAATTATTCGCTGGTCCCGCCGTGGATGATTTTTGTTGGAAGCTTGGTCGTCCTAACGATCATTGGACTGGCAATCTGGTACGGGCGAAGGTTCTTTCGCAAGAAGCAAGTGACGCTATCGCCCCGCGAACGTGCGCTCGCGGCGTTGAGCGAAATTGAGAGCGAGGTGGAAAGAATTGCGCCCTATCAATTCAGCATTCGCGTTTCCAATATTTTGCGACGTTACGTGGTGGAACAATTCGATCTGCCGATGACGCGTCAGACATCGGTCGAATTCTTAAACGCCATCGCTTCGGCCCCCAATTTCGGTGACGAGGAAAAAGCGTTGCTGGCTGATTTTCTGAATCGCTGCGACCTGATTAAGTTCGCGCGCTACGAAGCGACCCCGGAGGACAGCCGTCTCCTACTCGATGAAGCGCGCCAATTCGTCAAAGGAGGAGCACTTGTCCCCGCATGATTGGCTGGGCGGTCAGGCCCTGACTTTCGCGCGACCGTGGCTGCTGCTGCTTCTACTGCTGATCCCCTTGCTGGCATGGCTCCGCGGCAGATTTGGACCGCGCGCCGCGATTATATTTTCCGCGACCGCGCCATTTCGCGCGATTGGGAAAGGCAGCGCCAACCGGGCCGGACAAATCTTGCGCGCATTGGTCTGGCTTGCACTGGCGGCATTTATCGTCGGAATCGCGCGACCACAACTGGGTAAATCGCTCACCAAAGTAGAAGCCAGCGGCATCGACATCATGCTTGTGCTCGACGTGTCCAATTCAATGCTGGCGAAGGATTTCACCATTGGCGGCGACGAGGCGACGCGATTGGACGCGGTTCGCGAAGTAACGCGCAAGTTCATCGAAGCACGACCGAACGACCGGATCGGGATGATCGCATTTGGCACTCGTCCATATATCGTTAGCCCGATGACGCTCGATCACGAATGGCTATTGCAAAATCTCGATCGTGTTCGCATTGGGCTGGTGGAAGGAAGCACTGCGATCGGTTCGGCCATGGCGGCGGCGGGGAATCGATTAAATGACAAGCAATCCAAGAGCCGGGTGATTGTTCTGCTGACCGATGGCGATAATAACGCCGGGAAGATCCCGCCTAATACTGCGGCGGAAGCATTAAAGGCACTCCGAATTCATCTTTACGCGATCGGAATCGGCACCAATGGGGTGGCGCCCTTTCCGGTAATGGACGAGCGAACCGGCCGAGTGGTGACGGACGGACGCGGTAACGTTTATTATCAAAATGCGCCAGTTTCCTTCAATGAAACCGGTTTGCGCGAAGTAGCGCAGATCGCCGATGGGAAATTTTACCGCGCAACGGACACGGAATCGCTGGCGTCGATCTATCAGGACATCGACAAGCTGGAAAAAACCACGATCAGCGCCCGGAAATATCAACAATACCGCGACCTATTCCCGGTGTGTATCGCGGCCGGTTGTGGATTGTTGATCGGGCAGCTCTTGCTGGGCCAAACCGTTTGGAGGCGATTGCCGTGAGTGAGTGTTGTTACAGATCGGCCGTGCTCCCGGCACACGCATTGAGAATCGAGGTGTTCGGATGAACTTCGGCGCGCCAAACTGGTTGTGGGCCCTGGCTTTTCTGCCGCTCCTTGTGCTTTTGTATGTACGGGCCGAGCGGCGCAGTGCGATCAAACTGCGCGAATTTGTTTCGCCGCGATTGCTCCCGCAGCTCGCCGGCAATGTCAATCGGGTGCGGCGCGCGATTCGTTTTGCTTTCGTTTTGTTCGCGCTCGCGCTCGCGATTATCGCGTTGGCCAAGCCGCGTTGGGGTTACACTTACGAAGACGTAAAACGTCGGGGACTCGATTTGCTCTTCGCCGTTGATACATCGCGCAGCATGCTATCGAATGATGTGGCGCCGAACCGACTTGAGCGCGTCAAACTGGCAGCACAGGATTTGATCACAGAGCTGCAAGGCGATCGCGTCGGCCTCATCGCCTTCGCCGGCCGGGCCTTTTTGCAGGCTCCGTTGACGATCGATTACGATGCCGCGGTTGAATCGATCAACGACCTGGATACAAAAACAATTCCAGAAGGCGGCACCAACATCAGCGAAGCGATCGCGCTGGCGACACAAACATTTGGGAAAAGCGCGATGGGAAATCGCGCCCTGATTATTTTCACGGACGGTGAGGAACTTAGTGGCGATGCGGTAAGCGGAGCCAAGAAAGCGGCGGACGCGGGCGTCAGAATTTTCACGGTAGGAGTCGGGACGGCGCAGGGCTCGTTAATTCCAGTCGAAGGGCAAGGCGAAGCTGGTTTCGTGAAAGACGCGAAGGGCCAGGTGGTGAAGTCGAAGCTGGATGAAAATCGACTGCGCGAGATCGCACAAGCGACCGGCGGGATTTATTTGCACCTGGAAAGCGGGCCCCAAACAATGCGGCAGTTGTACGCGGACGGGCTTTCGAAACTAAAGACCGCCGAAATCGATGCGCGGCTTTCGAGTCGGCCAATCGAGCGCTACGAATGGCCGCTGGCAGGCGCGATTGTCGCGCTGATCGCCTCCCTGTTCATCAACGACCGAAAACGTGCGCAAACTCCCAGGCGTTCGCCGGTAAAACGCGAAGTGCTGGTCGCCGCCTCCTTACTATTCGTGGCAGCTGCCGAGGTGAACGCGGTTTCGGGGATCGACCTATATAATAAGGGGCGATACGAGGATGCCTACGCACAATTTCAAAAGGATTTGCAGGACAATATTAACCCGGCCGATACGCCCAAAATGCAGTTCGATGCCGGCGCGGCTGCCTACAAGCTACGTAACTACGACAAAGCGTTGGAGGCATTTAGTCAGTCGCTGGTCGATCGATCGCCGAGACTGCAGGAGAAGAGCCGCTACAATCTCGGCAGGACCTTGGAGGACCGCGCTGATTTCGGGAAAACGAACGAGGAGACGCTGAAGGACTTGGAAAATGCCGCGCAACATTACGAGCAGGCATTGAAGCTGGACCCACAAGATAAGGCCGCGGCGGAACGGCTGGAGATGGTGAGGAAGAAGATTGAGAAACTGAAGCAACATCCGAAGCAACCGCCGCCACAGCCCCAGAAGAATCAGCAGAACAAGAAGGATCAAAAGAAAGACGAGCAGCAGCAGCAACAACAACAGCAGCAACAGTCACAAGACGAACAGCAACAAAACCAGGATCAAAACCGGGACCAACAAAAGCAAGATCAAGAGCAGGCGAAGAATAATCAGCGACAACCGAATCAGCAAAACCAGGAACAGAATCCCGAGAATCAGAAGGATCAGCAGAACTCGGACAAGCGCGATAAACAGCAGGAACAGCCTTCCCCATCACCGAGTCCCGGCCGCGAACAGAAACAGCCTGGTCAAAAAAAGAAAGATCAGCGGGGTGCCGGGGAATCACCAACGCCGAGTCCGGGGAAAGATTCAAGTCCTTCGCCAAGTCCGGGAGAATCGGGAGAGAATCCAACGCCGTCACCGTCACCGGGGGAAAATTCCGGCAAGGGTGAGAATGCATCACCGAGCGCAACGCCATCCGCCTCTCCCACTAAACCGCGCTCGGGTGAGATCAAAGGCGCGGGCGAGCCGAGCGACGAGCAGCAAAAGGAGGAAGCGGCCGAAGCAGAAGCGATGGAACGGGGAGAGATGAGCCCGCAGCAAGCTGCGCGATTATTGCAGGCAATGAAGGACGAGGAAGCGCGGGTACAACTGGATGAACGCAAGCCGGTGCATCGTGTCTATAACGACTGGTGATGAGACGTTTGATGGAGACGCTCCGACGAGTCTTGTTCTCGGTTTTGCTGGCAAGTGCGATTGCGCAGTTTGCACGTGGTGATTCGCCGAAAATTACGGCAGTGCTGACGAGCTCGGAAGTCGTTGTGGGTGAAACGGTGCAGTTGCAAATCCAGATCGATAACGCTGGGACATCGGTGAAACCGCCGAGCGAGATCGACGTCCCGGGTTTGCAGATTCATTTCACCGGCAAATCGACTGAGATGAGGTGGAAGAATTTCACAGCTTCTTCCTCGATCACCTACAACTACACGATTTTACCGGAAAAATCGGGAACCTATAAAATTCCGCCGCAAAGCATTCGCGCCGGTAAAGACAATTTGCGGACGCCTGAGCTAACGCTGGAAGTGGTGGACTCTCCCAGGACGGCCGCGGGCACGGGAAGCAATCGAGCGCCGTCCGGCAATACCCAGGCTGGCGAAAATAAGATCGCTTTCGCCGAGCTACTGGTACCGAAAAAGATTGCCTACGTCGGCGAAATGATTCCGGTTGTAGTGCGGATCGGATTTAATTCGCGGACACGCGTGGCTGAGATGGCGCCACCGCAGGTGAGCGGCCAGGGTTTCACCGTGCAAAAGCTGGGCGAACCCGAACGCAATCTGGAGAATATCGAAGGGGGCAGTTATGTCGTTTTCAACTATAAGACCGCGATTTCCGCAGCCCGGGTCGGTAATTTTCAAATTGGGCCGGTCGAACAGAAAGCGAATATTCTGGTTCCGCGGCGAAGCTCTGGGACGCGGCGAAAACCGTTTGACCCTTTCTCCGAAGATCCGTTCTCCGATCCTTTCTTTGCGCTGCCGTTTGGAGGGCTGATGGAGCAACATGAGATCGACGTCAAGAGCGACCCGGTTTCATTGGAAGTAAAGGCATTGCCAGCGGGAGCACCGCCAACTTTTTCCGGAGCGGTGGGGAGTTTCTCAATGACCGCGGAAGCGAACCCGAAGCGAGTCCAGATAGGCGACCCGATCACGATTAAGGCAGCGATCTCCGGACGCGGGAATTTCGACCGGATGGATGCGCCAGAGCTAAGTGACGAGCGTGGCTGGCACAAATATCCGCCGTCATCAAATTTCAAGCAGGATGACGACGTCGGAATTAGCGGAACGAAAACATTCGAATTGGTGGTTTCACCTAACGAGAAGTTGACAAATGTTCCGCCGCTGGCCTTCAGTTATTTCGATCCGGTAAAGGAAAAGTATGTAACGCTGCATAGCGAAGCAGGACCGTTAATCGTGGAAGGAAATGCTCCGGCTGCCTCCGCAATCGCTGGAACTTCCCCGTCAGCATCAACCCCGCCCGTCCCTGGTGGACAGCAAAAAACGCAGGATATTTTGCATCAGATTAACGACCGCGGCAAAATGGTGTCCAGCTTTGCGCCTGTTTATGCACGAAAGGAATTTTGGCTGGCGCAACTTCTTCCCCTCACTCTCGCCCTTGGGGTGATGGGTTGGAAGGTGCAAAACGTGCGCGCGTCCAATCGGGCAGCTTTGCGTGCCGCACAACTACAGCACGAAAGGGACGAACTGCTGCGCAAATTGCGCCGTGATCAGTTGGCGCCGCGAGAATATTTCTCCGATGCCTCGCGGTTGGTGCAGCTAAAGACTGCGCTCAAACAAACGAACATCGAACCAGGGACGGTCGATGCGGAAACTGCCGCGCGAGTGTTTGACCTGAATGCCGAACAAAGCGAGCGGATGCGGCGCTTGTTCGCCACCAGCGACGAGTTCCGCTACAGCGGCGCTGGCAACGGCGAGAGTGCGTTATCCAGCGACGGACGGCGCGAAACCTTGGAATTGATCGAAAGCCTTTCATGAAACCAAGGGCGCTACTTCAAATTCTGGTTTTGCTTTTGTTCGCGCTGCCCAACGCAAAGGGGGCAAACGATGGCCCGAGCCGGACTGGCGATGATTTATTCGCGAAAGCAAACACGGAATTTGCGGCAGGAAACTTCAAGGCCGCCATCGCAGATTACCAAACGGTCGTCGATTCAGGGGAGCGGAGCGCGAATTTATTCTACGATCTGGGCAACGCTTACTTTCGTCATGGCGATTTCGGGCGGGCCATTTTGAATTATGACCGTGCCTTACGATTGGATCCTCATCATCCGGAAGCCGACGCCAACCTGCGGATTGCACGCGACCAAGCGCACTCACTGGAGTTGGCGCCGTCAGCTTTAGAGAAATATCTAAATTTTGGGACGGCTAACTTTTTCGCGATTGTGGCCGCGATTTTTTTCTGGCTCGCAATTATTTGGATGATCCTGCGACCGGGCAGAGTGCTGTGGGAGCTAGCCGGTATATTTCTGGCCGCGATTTGCGGGTTCGCTGCCTTCACATTGGAAAACGGCACGCGCGGCCAGCGCCTGGCAATTGTGATTGCGGAAAACGCCGAAGCCAGAGTTGCGACCGTCGACAGTTCACGAAGTGTTCTGGCTCTGCCACCTGGAAGCGAAGTTGTGATTTTGGAGGAGCGCGGTGACTGGAATTACGCGGCGCTGCCGAATGATCAGCGCGGCTGGATAGCGGCGAACGCGGTGGAAAGGGTGCGGTTGTAGGGGGGCACACGCGGGTAGGACGAGCTCCAGAAACGGAGGGCGGAGCTCTGCGACGCTCTTGACAACCGCGGACTCGCAAGAGCTCGCCCCTCCATAGCGCTCTATCACGGGTCATCCTGAGCGGAGCGAAGCGAAGTCGAAGGATCCCGCGGCGCACACTTTAAGATTTCGCATCGGGATCCCTCGACTTTGCTCGGGATGACAGGCTTTCCGGCAGCCGCGAACTCGGCGGTTGAGAAGCCCGATAAATGCCGACATCTTGAAAATTGTGAAAGCCGAGATGGATGTCGGAACGAATAAGAAAGCGTTCCAGATTAATCTCGATGCCAAGCGCTATGGGACCTTTGCTGAAATTGGCGCGGGCCAGGAAGTAGCGCGCCGCTTTTTTCATGTAGGCGGCGCCTCCGGGACCATCGCGAAAACAATGTCGGCGTATGACATGACCTTCAGCGACGCGATCTACGGTCCAACCGACCGCTACGTCAGCCGGGTTCGTCTCGGGACCATGCTCGACCGCGAATACAAATTATTGATCGAACGGCTCGATCAAACGCTCGGCACGCAACGTTTATTTTTCGTTTTTGCCGACACGGTGGCAGCGCGCAGCTTCAAACAGCACAACGAAGCACATGGCTGGCTCGGAGTCCGTTTTCAAACCAATTTTCGCGGGGAACCAAGCCAGATCATTGTCCACGTGCGGATGCTGGATGAAGGGAACGTCGAACAACAGGAAGCGCTGGGCGTTATTGGAGTGAATTTGATTTACGGCGCGTTTTATCATGCGAAGGCAGAAGAGTTGATTTCGTCGCTGCAGGAGAATCTCGCCCCCGGCCGGATTGAGGTGGACATGATCAAATTCTCCGGCCCGGCCTTTACCCAGGTCGATAATCGCTTGATGAGTTTACAACTCGTTAGCCAGGGATTGACCGACGCGGTCATGTTCCGGGCCGATGGTGAAACAGTACAACCAGCCGAAGTGTTTTATAAGAAGGCAATTTTGGTGGAGCGCGGCAGTTTCCGGCCGGTTACTTACGCCACCAACGACATGCTCGACGGCGCGCGGAGAAAATTTCTGAAGGAATCCGACTGTAACGAGTCCGAGCTGGTCGTACTCATGGAAATGACGTTGGAGAATCTGCTCACGGAAGGTCAGCTGAACCACGCCGATTTTCTGGCGCGGGTCGATATCTTGGGCGCGCTCGGGCGCACAGTCTTGATCTCGAAGTTTGGTGAATACTACCGCCTGGCCAGTTACCTGACCCGTCATACCAGCAAGATGGTTGGACTGGTCATGGGGGTGCCCAGTTTGATGGAAATCTTCGACGAGAAATATTATTTAAATCTGGAAGGCGGAATCTTGGAAGCGCTGGGGCGGATGTTCAAGGGTGCGCTGAAGCTTTACGTGTATCCGATGATCGACGAAAGGAGCGGCAAAATCATTACTGCCAGCCAAATCGAAGTTGCGCCCAATCTGAAGGCGCTTTTCCAATTCATCATGGATAACAATTTCATCGTCGAAATCACCGATTACCACCTGGAATACCTTACGATTTTCCCACCGGACGCGCTTACCAAATTGCAGACCGGTGACAGCGGTTGGGAAAAAATGGTACCTCCGGAAGTGATGCAGATCATCAAGCAGCGCGGTTTTTTTGGTTACCGCCCATCCTCGGCCGCGGCGGCCTGATAGGATGATCGACGCGAGAAACTTTCCGCCCCTACCTTACCAATCTCCATCGGCTCGACAGAGTCTCGCAATTACCCGCTTAATTAATCCTTGGTAGGGCGACGCTCTGCGGAGCCGCCGTGATTGCAGGGCTTGGTTTTGTGACCGGACGCAGAGGGAAACGCGCCGCAATTTGCAAGGTGGCAGGCACGTTTCCCGCTACAAGCACCAGAATCACCCATGGCGAAACGCGGAAATTCTGTCATTGGCATCGATCTTGGCAAGCGCGCTTATAAGGCGGTGCTGTTGAACAAGAAGAGCGAGACGCGCTATGCCCTGAGCAGCTTTGCATCGCATGAAGTGCCCGAGGAAGTGATGACGGCCGATGACGTGGCACAGCATATCAAACAGCTGTTAAAGGATCTCGGCGGCTATACTAAGAGTTGTGCCCTGGCCGTGTCTGAGCCGGGCTCACTTCTGCGAATTATCGAGCAGCCGAACACGCCGCCGGCGCTTCTCCGCAATGCTCTACGCTATAACGGGCTGAGCATGCTCAACCAGGATTGCAAAGATTTCGTGCTCGATGTCGCAAGCATTTCCAACGGCATCTCGGGTGCTAATGGCACAGCTGGCGAAGGCCAAGGGGCTGTTGCCGTTCAGGTCCAGGCCCCGGCAACAACGCAGACTCGTTATCTTGTCGGTGGGCTGTTGCGTTCAAAGGTGAAAGAAATCTCCGAAGCGATGGCGAAAACCCGTTTGTCGCTAGAGCTAATGCAACTGGCGCAGGTTTGTTCTTTTAACGCGTTCGAAGTTGCCTATCCGGACGTCCACCAGAAGGAAGCTTTCCTCTTGCTCGATCTCGGTCATCTGCAAAGCACAGTGCTGATCGGTTGTAACGGCGAGCTCACCCTGACTCGCGCCTTCGATTACGGCGGCAAACATTTTACCCAGGCCCTCACCGCCGACGGCGCACTCGACGCCAACGCTGCCCATCTCATGATCCAGCAAGGCGATCCCGGAATGGCCGATATTTGCCGGAACACTCTCTCACGCCTTTGCACCGAAGTGCGCAATTCCATGGGCTTCTTTGAGGGGCAACATGAAACCTCCATCCATCGGCTTTACGTTTCGGGCGGATTATCGCGCGCAGAAATGATTCTGCAGACCCTGAGTGATGAGCTCGGCTTGCCCTGTGAGATTTGGGATCCCCTGGAAAACTGCGAGGTCGCATTGCCGGCGGCAAAACGCAAAAACCTCCAGCAGGAATTTGTCTCGCTCAACGTCGCCTGCGGGGCGGCTTTCGAATACCTGCGGACGTAACGCGTCATGCCCCTGCAATTAAATCTTCTCCACGAAGAAATCCTCGAGCAGCGGCAGCGACAACGCGATCCCCTGAAGCTGAGCATTTATGCTGGCATTGGCCTCGCCGCCTTGCTGCTCCTGAACTATCTCTGGACTGGCTATCGGGTTCTGGACAGCAAGCGCCATCTTAACGGGGTGCAGGGTGAATGGGCCAAAGTCGAGCCGAAGGTCACCGCCGCACAAAAGCGTGCCGAGGAACTGAACGGCATCATTGGCACGACCAAAACGCTCGACACACTCATTGATAGGCGTTTCTACTGGGCTCCTCTGCTGGAGAAGGTGGCGCATTGTGTAACGCCAAATATCCAGATCACATCCCTCGAAGGCGCAGTCGAGGACGATAAAGGCATCACCATAACCCTTGATGGCGTGGCTGGTGGACGAGAACCGCGCGGAGTAGCAGAAGACTTCCGCCAAATGTTGCTCGAACAGATCGGCAAGGAGGAACCAAGCGTAAAAGTCGAATTCAAAACTCTGGAAGACCTCGATACGACCGTCTCAGTGGGTGGGAATAACGTAACCACCGCTCATTTTGTCGTCATGGTCGGATTGGACCCATTCCCCAAGCCGGCGGAAGCGGCGCCCTCCGAGCGAAAAAGCAAGCCCAAGAAGGAGGACTCCTAACTTGAACAAGGAACAAACCAAGAGACTGATGCTCGGTGGATTTGGCTTGATCGGGCTGCTTTACGTCTATTTTACATTCTTCCTCGGGCCGCTGAACAATAGCCGGAATTCGATCCAGGGGAAAATTAACGAGCTCGAGCAAAAAATTGCGACCTCCAAGGCTGAGATATCGAAAGCGACAAAACTAGAGGAGAGCGCGCATGCCGCTACCGTCCGCTACGATGCCCTGCGCGCGCTTAGCCCCGATGGTGCACCAATCGCATGGTTTCCCCCGCGAATGAAAACATTTTTCGCTGGCCAGCAAATCGACAAAGTAATGACCCGGCTCGAAACCAGTAGCGCGTTTAAAGAAAAGGAACTCGCTGGCTGGAATCGGTATCTCTGGAACGTCGATCTGCCCCAGGCGGACTTTGGGAGCTTGGGCAAAGCAATTGCCCTTCTGGAGAATTCAAATCCGCTACTTTCGATCCGGCGACTACGTATTCACGCCGCCGCGAATGACCCTGAGATGCAGGAGATCGTCTTTACCGCCTCCACTATCGTCGACAAGAAATGAAGAAGCTGCTTTACCTTTGCCTGATGACCTGCAGCAGCATTTTGCTGGCAGACGAGACGCCTTCGATGGAATTGAAGCATAAGTCCTCCTTCAATGTCGAAGCGAACGAGCGCAATCCGTTTTGGCCAATCGGATGGAAGCCAGCTCCGAAAATGGCTAAGACCGGAGCGGACCACGCGGGACCGGCTATTCCCCCGTCATCTTTTGTCGTCTCATCGATCACGCTCGATCCAAAAGCGCATTACGCGATCATTAACGGGCGAACGATGAGCGAAGGCCAGCAATTTGGCTTGCAGCTGGGGACTCAAATCTATCAAATCACCGTCAAAGCGATTAACGACGGCCACGTCGTTCTTCTTCGCTACGATCAGGAAATCATTGTCCCGCTGCGCCGGAAGTAATTTTTCCCACGGCGGTGGTTTTTTCGGTTGAGTTTCCGACCGAGCGGCACAATATCAAAGCCCCGTCGGTTTTGATCTCATAACCTTAGTATTTCTCATTCATCCATGAAATTCTCGTTCCTATTGCTATTCGCCATCTCCTCCACTGCCTTTGCTCGCGGCCCCGCCGGCACTTTCCGCGATTTTTATGGCCCGGAGTTTCATCGCCAGCCCACTGCATCCTCTAACAAAAATCCAAATGTCGCCAGTGATGTGTTGCATCGATGGAATCGGATTGCGATCGATGCTACCGGTCTGGATCACACCCCGGTTGCTCCGGGCGAAAACCGCGTGTTCGGCGAACAACTGGGCCCCGGCCGTTCTAGCCGAGCCATGGCGATTGTTCACATCGCGATCTTCGACGCAATCAACGCTATTTTGGGGGGATATCAGAGCTATACCGGAATCGAGTCGGTCCCGCACCCCGTTTCAATCAGGGCAGCCGTCGCACAGGCGGCGCATGACACTCTTGTCTCCCTTTATCCGTCACAAAAGGCCTCTTTTGACCAGGAACTGGCGGCCGACATTTTGCGCGTCACTAGCGACAGGCAGAAAAGCAATGGTGTCGCATTGGGCAAACAGATTGCCGCCGCGATCCTGGTTTCGCGCGTTGGCGATGGCGCCGAAATACCGGAGCTTCATCTGGGCGTCGACTATTTCACAAGCAACCTTCCGGGACACTGGCGGCAGGACCCAATCAGCCTGATTCCAGTCGCGCTCGGCGCGCACTGGGGCGGATGCAAACCGTTCGTGATAAAGTCAACGACCCAATTCGAGGTACCGGCGCCGCCTGCCCTTACCAGCGCAAGGTACGCTACGGCCTATGACGAAGTGAAAAATTTCGGTGGCGACGGGATTACTACGCCGACGCAGCGCACGCCCGAGCAAACCTTTATCGGCACCTTTTGGGCATACGATGGAACGCCCAGCCTGTGTGCGCCGCCGCGACTCTATAATCAAATTACCGTTCACATTGCCGACCAAACAAAACTTCGGCCCATCGAGCTGGCGCGCCTGCTTGCGTTGGTCAATGTGTCCATGGCCGACGCTGCCATGAGTATCTGGGAATCGAAATATCATTACGATTTTTGGAGACCGATAACTGGGATTCGCGAATCCGATCCTGGCACGGGGCCAAGGGGCGCGGGTGATGGCGACGATGCTACAGTTGGCGATTCCACCTTCACTCCGTTAGGTGCGCCGGCCAGCAATCTGAACGGGCCGAACTTTACTCCGCCCTTCCCCGCTTATCCTTCAGGCCACGCCGGCTTCGGCGGCGCGATTTTTGAGACGCTGCGCCGTTTTTATGGAACGGATAATATCGGCTTTACTTTCGTTTCCGATGAGTTCAACGGAGTGACCAAAGACCACGACGGAAATGTCCGTCCCTACATGCCGCGCAGCTTTTCTACCTTGTCGCAGGCCGAAGAGGAAAATGGTCAAAGCCGGATTTATCTCGGAATCCACTGGCACTTCGACAAGACGGCAGGTATCGCCCAAGGCAGGCGAGTAGCAGACTACGTCTTCAACCACGCCTTTCGTCCGATTCAGAGCACGCAGTAGCTGCTGGGCAGCTATTGCTCGCTACGGAAATTATAGGCAAATCTCCGCCAAAGACCGACTAATAGGTTGGCTTGATCAGCTAGTTGCCACCTCGGCCAAGGACACGAATTCACTCTCATGTAATTCGACCCGTTTGCGACCAAACAACAGCCGATACCATTCAACTGCGGAACCGATTACGATCAGGAGCACGAGCACGAGAAAGCTTGCAGCAACAAAAACGTCGATCCGATACATGGTCGCCTGCCGAATCAGCACTGCCGCGGCCCCGGCATCAGCCGCTTCGGCACTTTTTTGAATCGCTAAACGCGCGCTGGCTAAAAGACCCAGATTTGGGTCAGGCGAGAAAATCTTCATGTAACCGGCTGAAAAGGTGACTACAGCCATAAAAAGCAGCGGAACAATTGTAATAAAGAGATAGCGAGCCTTTCCCATCTTGATCAGCAACGTAGTGCCGAGACAGAGCGCGATCACCGAGAGCAACTGGTTCGCCAGACCGAAGAGCGGCCAGAGGGTGTTGATGCCGCCGAGGGGATCGATCACACCTTGATACAAGAACCAACCCCAGGCTGCCACCAATAACATACTGGCGAACGAATTCGCGATCCATGAGCGGGTGTTGCCCAACGGTCGCCACAAATTTCCAAGCAAATCTTGCAGCAGAAATCTTCCCACCCGCGTTCCTGCGTCAATTGTCGTCAGGATAAACAACGCTTCAAACATGATGGCGAAGTGATACCACAGCGCCAGCGCCGTCGGACCAGCCGAAACGCGTGCAAACATGTGCGCCATGCCGACGGCAAAGGTCGGTGCACCCCCCGCGCGATTAAACATTGTTTGTTCGCCGAGATTCCGCGCCAGATCGGCCATTTGCGGCTCGGTTACTGGGAAGCCGGCCGCCGAAATTTTCGCCACTACTTCCGTCGGCGTCCCTTTGGTATTGATGGCAAAGTATTCGCCCGGCTGAATCACGCACGCCGCGATCATCGCCATTAACGCGACCATCATCTCGGTAATCATCGCACCGTAACCGATGTCGCGAATCCGTGACTCGCGCTCCAGCATCTTCGGCGTTGTTCCCGAAGCGATCAGCGAATGAAACCCCGAAACAGCACCGCACGCGATGGTAATGCAAACAAAAGGAAAAACCGGGCCGGCGAAAACCAATCCGCTTCCATCGATGAATTTTGTCAGCGCCGGCATTTGCAGCACCGGGTGAATCAACAACACCGCCACAGCAAGGGCGGCGACCGTGCCGATTTTCAGAAAGGTGCTGAGATAATCGCGTGGGGTCAGTAACATCCACACCGGCAGAATCGACGCCGCCAAGCCGTAAGCCATAATCGCCCAGGCCAGCCATCGATCGCTATGCCGAAACCAGGCTTCGAGCGCCGGGAAATTCCCAAGAAATTGTCCGCCCCACACGGCAAAAAAAAGCCCTACGATTCCGAAGGCGGTAATCCAGCTGACATTGAAAAGGCCACTGCGCAATCCTGCGCCCATGAGCAAGGCGATGGGAATGGTCATGGCGATGGTGAAGACACCCCAAGGACTTTTTGCCAACGCCTGCACCACCACCAGCGCCAGGACCGCGAGCAAAATGATCATGATGGCGAGCACGCTGATCAATGCGAGTGCGCCCACCCCGCGCCCAATCTCTTCCTTCACCATTTGCCCGAGCGTTTTTCCGCGCCGCCGCACCGAGGCGAACAGCACAATCATGTCGTGTACGCCGCCCCCAAGGGTCGCCCCGATCAGGATCCAAAGCGTGCCCGGTAAAAATCCGAACTGCGCCGCCAACACCGGTCCGACTAACGGGCCTGGCCCGGCGATGGCAGCGAAATGATGTCCAAAAACCATCCAACGATTCGTCGGCACAAAATCTTTGCCGTCGTTTTGCACGAGAGCGGGCGTGGCGCGTTGGTCGTTCAGCAAAAGCACCTTGCTGGCGAGCCACTTCGAATAAAAACGATAACTTATGGCGAACGCGCACCCCCCAGCGACGATGATCCAGAGCGCGTTGATCTGCTCACCCCGGGTCATCGCCAGAATCGCGATCGACCCGAGCCCAAGCAGGGTCACGGCGATCCAGAGCAATTTCTTCCACAAGCTCATCCTCCTGGTAGTGTACCGCGGCGTCTCATTTTCGCCACCACAGGCAGACATTGACAGGGCCGTCCCGTTGCATTACCAACCGCCCTTGCGGCTCTCCCAGAAACTCGGAAAAATCCTTACCGGCGAAGCGTTCGACAGCGCGCGACGGCACACGCGTGCGATCGTGCGCAACGGCCGTTTCCCTGCCCGCATAACTACCGGCGCAATTATTAAGTCAATCGACGCCCGGCGGTTCGAGGAAATCCGGCGGAAATATGCCGTGGACGATCCAGGCGATGCGCCGCCGAAGTATCTCGATCTCGAGCATTGGATTCGAACCAACCTGCAGCGGGTGCGCGAGCTGGGGCTCGATTATGCTCCGCGTTCGCGCATTCTCGATCTCGGCTGCGGCGCCGGTTATTTTCTCTACATCAACAAATTACTCGGTCACGAAATTCTCGGCCTCGATCTGGATGAATTGCCGATGTTTCGCGAGCTTATCGAGCTAGTGCAAATTCCTCGCACCATTGCGCGGATCGAAGCATTTCAACCGTTGCCAAAATTCGACCGTAAATTCGACATCATCACGGCCTATCTGATTTGCTTCAATAATCACAAGAGCGACAAACTTTGGGGCCCGGCGGAATGGGATTATTTCCTAAGCGATGTCGCAGGCCACCTCGCGCGGAGCGGCCGTCTCTGGCTCGAACTGAATCGGGAATATGACGGCAGCTATTACACGCCGGAGTTGAAAGCACTCTTCGAACAACGTGGGGCGGAATTGCATTCCTTTCGCGTCGTATTTAATCCAGGGACGCTCGTGCCTTCCGAAGCTGCGCCAATCGGGCGCTGAAATCGGCGCGGCGACGCTGGTATTCCTCCACCACTTGCTTCGGGGCACGCTCAATAAAGGACGCATTCGCCAGCTTTGCTTCCGTTGCTTTTAATTCCGCTTCCAGTTTCGCTATCTCCTTGTCCAGACGCTCGCGTTCTATCGCGCGATCCGTCTCGCCCGCAATTAAAAATAGTTCGCCCAATTTTGTCGCTGCTACCGACGAGCGAGACGGCGTTTGGAAATTTGCCTCGACCTCGAGCGATTCCGCGTTGAGCAGACGCGCGATGGTCGCACTTTCCTCCTTTGCCCACGATTCGTTAGAACGGAGCGCGAATTTTGCTTTTTGATTTGATGGGACTCGGGCTTCCGCCCTGAGATTTCGCCCCGCCTCCACCGTTTCGTAAATCGCACCTGCCCGAATTCGCGCTTGTACCTGGATTGATTCGTCTAAAGCCATCGCTTGTGGCAGAGGCGCGAAATCGAGAAACTCATTTTTCCCTGTCCCAAATCCCATCAATGACCAAAGCTCCTCCGTCAGGTGCGGCATGAAGGGATGGAGGAGACGAATAATGGCAGACAGGATGTAATCCATCGTCGCCAGGGTCGATTCCTTGCGCGCTGTGTCTTCGCCGAAGACGTCCGTCTTGCCCGCTTCGACGAACCAATCGCAAAAATCGCCCCAGACAAAATCGTATAGCTGCTGGGCGACGGCATTGAATTGATAGTCCTGATACGCGTCTTCAACCGCGCCGATAGTTTCGCTCAAACGCGCCAGCGCTTCGATGGCGTAGATCGAGAGCTCGCTCTCTTTCAATTTCGGGTTTGGATTCGACGGGCCGTGCATCTGGCGGAAACGCGCCAGATTCCACAGTTTAGTGGCAAAGTTCCGCCCTTCTTCGATCTGTTTTTCGTCGAAGCGAATGTCCTGCCCACTCGGCGCAATTCGCATCAAACCGAAGCGCAAACCATCCGCTCCGTATTTCGCAATCAAATCCAGCGGGTCGGGTGAATTACCGAGTGACTTCGACATTTTACGCCCCTGCTTGTCGCGAATGATTCCGGTCAAGAAAACGTCGCGAAACGGAATGTTATCGTGATCGCGTTCGGATTTGCCGGGCTTAAATTCCAGCCCGGCAATGATCATCCGGGCAACCCAGAAGAAAATAATGTCCGGACCGGTGACGAGAACAGACGTTGGATAGAATTTCGCGCGTGTCTCCGGATCCATCGTCTCATAGGCCCAAAGCCACGAGGAAAACCAGGTATCGAGCGTGTCCTCATCCTGTCTCCAATTCTCCGGATCGGCCGGAGGCTCGATCCCAACATAAATTTCTGACTCCTGATCTCTGACCTCCGATCTCTGCTTCGGATACCACGCCGGTATGCGATGCCCCCACCAGACTTGCCGGCTGATGCACCAGTCCTGAATATTCTCCAGCCATTGCGCGTAAACTTTTTCCCAATGTGCCGGATAGAACCGAATCAAATGTTCGCGCACGACCGCGAGCGCTTCCTTCGTCTTCGGATACCGCAGAAACCACTGCTCGCTCAGGCGCGGCTCGATCGGGACTTCGCTGCGATCGCTAAAGCCAACGTTGTTCTCGTAGGGCTCGGTTTTTGCCAGCAACCCACGCTCTTGCAAAATTTCCGCCGCACGTTTGCGCGCCTCAAAGCGATCGAGCCCATCCAATTCTGGTACCGCTGAACAGTTAATCCGTCCATTTTCTGTTAGGACGTCGATAATCGGCAATTTGTGGCGCTGGCCGACCTCAAAATCGACTATGTCGTGAGCTGGCGTTACCTTTAGAACGCCGGTCCCAAATTCGGGATCAATCGCCTCGTCCGCGACAACCGGAAGTTCCTCGCGTGCAAGCGGACGCCACACCTGTTTGCCGATAAGGTCGGTGTACCGCTTATCGTTAGGATGAACTGCGACTGCGGTATCAGCCATGATCGTTTCCGGGCGCGTGGTCGCTACTTCAAGAAAGCGGCCGGGTTCATCAACGACTTCATAACGAACGAAATACAGACTTCCCTTTTGTGGTTTGCTGATGACTTCCTCGTCTGACAGCGCCGTTTGCGCCGCAGGGTCCCAGTTGATCATGCGCCGCCCCCGATAAATCAGTTTTTTCTGGTAAAGATCGACAAACACTTTCTCAACCGCCCGGATGTAATCCGCGTCAAAGGTGTAGCGTTGCCGCGACCAATCGCAGGAACAGCCTAGCCGCTTCAGCTGCTGAATAATGATGCCGCCATGTTTGTCCTGCCATTCCAGAACCCGGCGCAGGAATTCTTCGCGGCCGAGATCGCGCCGGGTCACGCCTTCATTTTTGCGCAACCATTTCTCGACTGCCGTCTGCGTGCCGATTCCAGCGTGATCCATCCCAGGCAGCCACATCACTTCCCGCCCCCGCATCCGCGCATGCCGCGCCAGAATATCCTGGATGGTAGTGTTAAGGACGTGACCGAGAGTGAGAACGCCAGTGATGTTTGGGGGCGGTATAACAATCGAGAACGGCGGCTTCGTCGCTTTGGTGTCGGCATGAAATGCGGCCCCATCGAGCCAGCGCTGATACCACTTTGGCTCAACTGTTTTCGGATCGTAAGTTTTCGGCAACTCGGCCATGAAAGTCGTGCTCGCCTTCGGGATGCGAGCCGCTAACAAACGCAAGCAGGACGTTTACGCCACTTTAACTTGCAGCAGTTGCACCTCACCGCCACTTTTCGCGAAAATGATCGATTCCGCAGTCAATAGATGAAACCAATTGGGGTGTTCGATTCCGGCATCGGCGGGCTCACCGTGGTCCGGGCGTTACGTGAACTTTTGCCGAACGAAAACATTTTCTACCTCGGTGACACGGCACGCGTTCCCTACGGCAACAAAAGCGCGGAAACGGTCGAGCGTTACAGCCTCGAGCTCGCCCGAATTTTGATGGCCGAAGATGCGAAACTGATCGTTGTTGCCTGCAATACCGTTTCGTCGGTCGCAATTCCAAAATTGCGAGCCGGCGTCTCGGTCCCGGTGATCGGCGTGATTGAACCTGGAGCGCACGCTGCCATCGCGATGACGCGTAATCGTCATGTCGGCGTTATTGGAACGCGTGCGACCATTCGCAGCGGCGCTTATGAAAATGCTTTGCGCGCACTGAACGTCCATGTCCGCGTCAGCAGCGTTGCCTGCCCATTGCTCGTGCCACTGATCGAAGAAGGACTGCTCGACGATAAACTGACGGACTTGACGATCGAACGTTACCTCAATCCGATGGTCGCAGACGGAATTGACACTCTCGTGCTTGGCTGCACTCATTACCCTTTGCTTACTCGCGCGATCGTTCGGTCGCTGGGCGACAAAATTCAGATTGTCGATTCCGCCATGAATTGTGCGCGCGCAGTCAAAGATTTGCTGGATCGACAATCGCTCGCCACCACGTCGACTTCCGCTGGAAAGTTGGATGTAGCGCT
>QHQU01000209.1 GCA_003219925.1 Verrucomicrobiota bacterium | reverse complement strand
GCGGATCATCGGCCCGATAGAGATCATTAATCTGGCTGGGAAGACTGGGCAGAAAGAGGCCGTTACCCAGCGCGATCGTTACCAGGGCAAAGTAGAAGAATGCCTCGAAGGTCATCAAAAAATGACCGAGCGCCATGATGCTGCCGCCGAGAATGACGGCCCGCCGTTTACCCAGCCATCGATCGGCTGCGATCCCACCGAGGAGGGGTGTAAAGTAGGCAGTGGCAACGTAGCTGCCGTAAATGAGCGAAGCTTTTTGCTGCGGGAAGAATAGCTGCTTGGTCATGTAATAGACGAGCAGAGTTCGCATCCCGTAGTAGGAGAACAGCTCCCACATGTTGGTAAGGAACAGGATGGTCAGGCCACGCGGTTGACCGAACCAGGTCTTGTCGCGCTCGTCGCTCATGCGGCCGCTTGCCGCGAGTATCCCCAGACTAAGTCATCACAATGGATCAAACCATCTCGGTAAACCACGCCTGGACTGCGATCCTGCTGAAGGAAAATCGGGCCGTCCAAATCGACCACGTCGCACTGCTGGCCAAGGATAAATGCCGGCGCCATTGCCAGACTGGTGCCAATCATGTTGCCGACCATGACCTTCATGCCAAGGGCGCGTGCGCGTGCGCCAATCAGCAGGCCCTCGGTTAAACCGCCACACTTATCCAGCTTGATATTTAGGACATCGAAACGGCCAGCGAGCGCCTCTACTTCATCCAAACCTAGTACGCTCTCGTCCGCCGCAATGGGGATGGTGTGATCGATGTCGTCGAGCTCTGCTTCTTCGCCGCGTTGGCAAGGCTGCTCGAGCAAAGAAACACGCGCCTTCTTCAACTCCGGCAGGAGGCGATCCAGCGTGTCGCGTTTGTAACCCTGGTTGGCATCGACACCGAGCCACACCTCCGGGCGCGCGGCGCGTACTCTGTGCACCCGCTCGATATCCGCAGCCAGGTCGCCAGTGAGCTTGAGTTTAATCGCGCGCGCACCCGCATAGCTTCGAGCAACTTCAACCATCGCTGCCGGCTCATTCGCGCTGACAGTAAAGGTAGTGAGCAACGGGCGCGGCGTCTCAACTCCAGCAAGCTGCCATACCGGCATTCGCGCTCGACGCGATTCAAGTTCCCAAAGAGCGCAATCGAGCGCGTTGCGCGCACCGCCCGAGGGAAGCAGAGATCGCAAGTCCTCGCGCGTGAGACCGCGCTCGATCGCGTCGCGGTGCGCCTCGATCGCGGCGAGCATGCGATCAGTGGTATCGTTCAGGTAGTAAACGCCGGCCGCTTCACCGCGCCCTTCTACGCTACCGTCTCGTAAGGTAACGAGAGTAACCGGAGAATTGTGAAACGTGTAGCCGGAGATACGAAAGGGCGCTTTAAGCGGCAGATTCTCATTGTGCACCTCAAGGCCGATACGGGATTGCGTACTCATAAGCGTGATCTAAAACAGAGCTCAATATTTCGCGCTGTAGCCGAGTAAATGAAACAGGACCGCGACATAGAACACAGCCAGAAACGAAATCGCCAGCAGCACGCTCCAGATTTTCGCGAGCCACTTGCGCCGGCTGCGCAGCACCATCCAGACATTCCAAAACGCGATCGCACTGCTGGCAGGAATTATTATCAACGAGAGCACCTGTAGGAACCGGATCCACACGTCCATGTGCGGTCCGATCCAGCCGACATCGCCCAGCATGAGCTGAAGCAAAACGACCCACGCGATCAGCGTCAGTAGCAACGACAGACAGGCGATGCGGACGAGTCGATGTGCTCTGGCATCGACTCCGGTCAAATCATAACTGGCATGGTAACGCCGCCGCACCAGAGCCGATACCGGCCAGGCCAATGTGTTGGCCGCGAGAGCCAGGACGCCGATTATGAGCAACGGCAGCAACCAGGCGGCCGAGGACCACCACGGCACCGGCTGAAACGGCATGAATGGGAGTTCGTCGTAACCGATGCATACCACACGATCGTTCTCGATTTTGGCGGCAATGCGATCGGGCCCTCCTATATTGCGCCAAACTAACGGGGCAATCTCGCGCCATTTCTTCGGCTCACCATTGAATCCTTTGAGATCGGGCACCGAAATGCTCCCGTTTTCTGTGGCCAACACCCGCGTCTGGCCGAGAAGATTAAGCGCCGCAAGAAAGCTCTGGTGGGGCCGGCGGCTTGAGATATAGCGGCCGGTAATCAAGCGCGCATGCGTCGCCGCAGTTTCTGGGTCAACTGAACCTTCTGGCAGCGGAGCGGGAAAGTAGCGGTCGCTAAATTCGCGGAAGAATCCCGTCCTTATCTGTTCAGCGGCGCCGTCTTTTCCGAGGCTGTTTAAGGAAACGAATATGCCAACGCCGTCGTCAATGAATAGATTGAGCTCACTATGGAACCATTGCAGATCGCCGCCGTGAGTAATGACGCGATGGCCATTGAGGTTATTTTCATAAAACCCGAGCAGCATCCGGTTGAGAGGTGGGAGGAATTCCCACGCCGTTGTGTGCATTCGCACAGCTGTAGCCTCCTCTAGAATGCGGGACGCACCGAACGCACCATTTTGCAGATGGGCGATCATGAAGCGACCCATGTCACCGCCGCTGGCGGAGAGAGCGCCGTCGGGCTGAGTGGTATCGATCTCAAATGGCTTGGGATCACCTGAGGCTAGGGAATAACCCTTCGACATCCATGATGCCAACATGTCAGGTAGTGGCTGTCGGAATGTTGCGAACTTCATACCGAGCGGGGCGAAGACGTGCCGCTCGATGTAGGCTTCGAATGGTTCGCCAGAGACACGCTGAACGATGTAGCCCGCAATGTCGGCGCCATAATTGGAGTATGCCGGAATGCTTCCAGGAGCAGTCACACGCGGAGGCATCCAGCGCTTAAGTTCTTCTCGCAACGGATGCAGCTCGCGAGGATCATAGATGAGCAGCAAACCTCCTACCTCATCGAAGCCCGCGCCGTGAGTCATGAGATTGTGCAAAGTGACAGGGGCGCCTTGGCGAGGAGGGATTTTGAAATCGAGGTAGGTGTTAATATCCGCATCGAGGTCGAGTTTGCCCTGCTCGACCAACTGCATCACAGCCGTCCAGGTAAACAGTTTGGACACCGACCCTGGCCGGAACAGGGTACGTTCGGGGTCGACCGGCTTGCGCTCGCCTACATCAGAATACCCATAACCCTTCTGTAATAGTACCGCGCCATCCTTTACCACGACAACCACCGCTCCAGCGACATCTCCCCTCTGTAATGCATATGGGAAGAAGCCATCGAGCCATGCCTCGGCATCAGCCTTCGTCAATGCGTGGGTGGCCGGTCCCGGCACGCGCTCCGGCGTCTGCGTTTTCGTTTCGGGCGCCTTTGGAGCAATGGTGGGTAGCGTCGGCGCGATTACAGGGCTCTGCTGGCCTAAGCAGAACGGCGCCATCGCCAACCCAACTGAAGTCCAGGTGAAACAAGCAATTCGGCGGTACAGCCGCAGCGCAAGGCGCGCCATGTCGCGGATGTCTTGATTGCGACCAAGCCAGCCCGACCGGAGAATTGTGAACCTCACGTCATTCAGTGCCGTGCGCACGTTGGCCGAGGGATAAGCTGCCGGATCAGTAGTTGGCGCTGTAACCTATTAGATGAAAGATGAGTGCGACGTAGAGCACGATCAGAAACGCAAGCGCCAGCAACACGCTCCAAACTTTTGCCACCCATCGCCGTTTGCTGCGTAGCACCAACCACGCGTTCCACAGCCCAACGGCCGTCGCACCGATAAACACAAGACCCGAGAGCAAACGTAGCAAAATCAGAGGTCCATCCATTCGCGGCCCGATCCAGTCAAGATTCGTCTCTATCAGCTGAGCCAGGAAGACCCAGGCCAGCATCACCGCTACCACAAGAAGCGCTGCGATCCGGACCAGCCGATGCGCTCTGGCGTCCGCGCCCGTGAGCTCGTATTTGACGCCATATCGCCGCCGCACAAGGGCGGAAATCGGCCAGGCAAGCGTGGTCAAGGCGAGCGCTACTAACCCGGCAATCCACAGCGGCAGCAACCATCCGGATGACCACCACCAAGGCACCGGTTCGAAGAGCATGAACGGATATTCATCGTAGCCGAAACGCACTACGCGACCATTCTCTACCTTTGCCGCCAGGCGGTCGCCGCCCGCTGCGTTGCGCCAGACGAAGGGCGCGATCTCGCGCCATTTTTTTGGCTGCTCGTCCGTGCCCTTCAGTTCGTTGACCGTGATGGTGCCGTCATTGTTGGCCGACACCTGAACTTCGCCCAGCAAA
>QHQU01000208.1 GCA_003219925.1 Verrucomicrobiota bacterium | reverse complement strand
GCAGTTCACGACCAAGCCGTTGCGTAAGGACAACGTGCTGCTGATGCAAGCACAGGAATTTCACAGCAGTTATTGGGGACATCTGGGCCTGCTGGATCTGGATGATCATTTCCTGACCCCGGATTTTTCCTCCTATCGGGAATCGGCCTTTTCCAGTCCATATCCGCACAATGGCGTGATCGCTGCCCTGGCCCACGCGCAGCATGGTTTGGTCGGATACGCGCATCCATTCGATGGGCCGGTCAACCCCGGCAAGGATCTCGAGCTCACTAATGCCTTGCCGGCCGATGTTGCCCTGGGCAACGCCGATTATTACGAACTGGTGGGTTTCTCCGATCACCGCTCCAGCGCAGACATTTGGTATCGCCTGCTCAATCTTGGTTTTCGTCTCCCAGCCGGCGCAGGGACCGATGCGATGGCGAACTACGCTTCGTTGCGCGGCCCGGTAGGTATGAATCGGGTATTCATCGGCATTATCGGAGAGGTCACGCCGGAAAAGCTACACTCAGGCCTGAAGGAGGGCCGGACCTTCGTGAGTAATGGCCCCTTGCTCGGTCTGGATTTGGACGGCAAGCATTCCGGTGATGAGATTGCGCTCGCCAAGGCAACGATATTGCCGTACCACGCATCCCTGCGTTCAATCGTGGCAATCGATCACTTCGAGGTGATCTTCAACGGTCGCGTGATCGCAAGTCATCGCCCTGATGGAGCACGCACACAGGCTGACGTGAATGGCAAGGTTGAGATTCCCGTCAGTGGTTGGCTAATCCTGCGCGCATGGAACGAGCACGCCGACCCGAAGGTGCAAGACATCTATCCCTATGCCAGCACCAGTCCGATCTACATAACGGTAGATCGGCAGGCGCCGCGCTCGCCGGAGGATGCGACCTATTTTGTTAGCTGGCTAGATCGCGTCATCGCCGGCGCAACCGCACGCAACGATTACAATAGCGCGCAGGAAAAGCAGAACACGCTGCAATACCTGAGCGCGGCACGGACGGTGTTTCAGACGAAGGTTGCTAGCAGCGGGCAGCTCATCGATTGCCTGAAGTATTAATGAAAAATTTGTCGGCTTTTCCGCGATCCACTAACCTAAAATTTCCCGCAGCGCAGCGAGGACGAGAGCCACGTTGCGCACGGTCGAGCCGTGACCCATGAGGCCGATGCGCCAGGCTTTGCCCGCCATCACGCCGAGGCCTGCGCCGATCTCGATACCGTATTCATCGAGCAGACGCTTCCGCACAGCGGCATCATCCGCGCCGGCGGGAATGTTGATGCAGTTCAGTGTGTGCAACGAATGTTTCGGGATATAACTCAAGTCCATCGCTTCCAGTCCGGCGCGTAATCGCTGGTGCATTTTTGCGTGGCGCGCGATGCGGTTGTCGAGTCCTTCCTCAAGGACGATGGCCAGCGCCTCGCGCAGAGCGTAGGTCATGTTGATCGGCGCGGTGTGATGGTAAACGCGCCCACCACCGGCGCCGGTATAGTATTTGCGCAGCATCGAGACATCGAGATACCACGACTGCGGTTTCGTTTTTCGCGCGTCCATTTTCGCAAGGGCGCGCCCGCCGAAGCTCACCGGCGCGAGGCCGGGCGGACAACTCAGGCATTTCTGCGTGCCGCTGTAGATCGCATCGATCTCCCAATCATCCACCCGCAATTCGTGGCCACCCAGGCTCGTGACCGCGTCCACCATGAGGAGCGCGTCCCGCGCGTGCGCCAGTTTTGCCAGTCCTTCGAGCGGCTGGTGCGCGCCGGTGCTGGTTTCTGCATGGACGATGCCGACGAGTTTGCTCTTCGGATGCTGCTCCAGCGCGGCGGCGATTTGCTCGTGAGAAAAAACATCGCCCCAGGGAACTTCGATAGCATGCACGGTCGCGCCGCAGCGTTCCATCACGTCCTTCATGCGTCCGCCGAAGACGCCGTTCACGCAGACGATGACCTCGTCGCCGGGCTCGATCAGGTTCACGGCGACACATTCCATTCCCGCCATGCCGGTACCGCTCACGGGAAAGGTCAGCGGATTTTTCGTCTGGAAAATCTGGCGCAGCATTTCGCAGGTCTCGTCGAGGATAGCCAGATACTGCGGATCGAGATGACCCAGAGTGGGCGCCGCGAGCGCGCGCAGCACGCGCGACGAAACAGGACTAGGGCCGGGACCAAGCAGGATGCGCTCGACGGGAAACTGGGTGTTCATGTGGAGTAGGAATGGGCTCGCGTCGCCCCTAAAGAGCGATTCGGCCCGATGACAACTAGTTCAATAACCCAATTCCGCTTTTCTGGCTGCGGCGGTGGGCAGGGGATCCTTTTTCGTCTCAATGGCAGCCTGACCCGACTCTTGCACCCGTGTGGCCTCGGTCGCGTTTAATTCGATGTCCGATTGAAACTCGGGCGGGACGTCCGTTTCGGCGTAGATGGCGTGGACCGGGCATTCATCCACGCAAGCCATGCAATCGATGCACTCCTGTGGGTGAATGAGAAGTTGATTTTCCACCTCATAAAAGCAGGCGACGGGGCACACCGTCACGCAGTCGGTGAACTTGCACCCCACACATTTACTGGTAACGACATGGGCCATAAGCAAATTTATTCGTTAGGCACGCTCCCACGCGATGACGTGAGCGGAGACGGTCTCCACGAAGATGCCGTCAAGATCGAAGATCAACGCTCGCATGGTCGATCGACTGTGACAGCAGAGGCCATTTGGTTCAAATCGAGCTCCCAATCGCGCGCCACAACTAAGCGGCAACTCGAGTGTTCGTGAGCCTTCGGTCTGCGCGGTAAGGAAACACTTCGGGCAACTCGCCCGCCCGCAGTTTCTCCTGTATGCCGCGCCAATACGCCGCGCAAAAAAGATCGGCGTGCCGCTCAAATAGACTCGTGCGCGCCGAACCAGGCAAGCTTAGGAACTGAGGAAACTCTTCCGGGAAAATGTCGTTTTCCCGAACCGAGAACCAGGGTTCGGCCGCCATTTCCTGTTCGGGCGTGGTTGGCTGCGGCATATCGCGAAAATTGCAGTCGGTTAGGAAACAAAGTTCGTCGTAATCATAGAAGACGACGCGACCATGACGCGTCACGCCGAAATTTTTCGTCAGAATATCGCCTGGAAAAATGTTTGATGCGGCGAGGTCTTTGATTGCCCGGCCATAATCGCGCGCCGCGGCTTCCACTGACGCCTTATCAGCTTCGAGGAAGAAGAGATTTAGCGGACGGATGCGACGTTCCACGTAAGCGTGAGCGATCACGACGTCGTTGCCTTCCAACCGCACAATTGAACCAGTGTCGCGCAACAGCTCCTCAAGCAGCGCTGGGTCAAACCGATCGCGGGCGATGCGTAAATGCTCGAACTCATGCGCTTCCACCAGACGCCCAGCGCGATCGTGTTCGAAGACGAGCCGGTAACGCCGTATGACCTCCGCACGCGTGCTTTCCTTCGGATAATCGAAGTGGTCTCTGATGAGTTTGAAGACGACGTCATAGCTCGGAAGCGTAAACACAAGCATCACCATCCCGCGCGCGCCTTCGGCCGCGACAAACCGGTCGTTCGAGTTACGCAAATGACGGACGAAATCTCGGTAGAACTCCGTCTTGCCATGCCGATGGTAGCCGACCGCGTTATAGAGATCGATCAAACGTTTCCGCGGCATGAGTTCGCGCAGGCTGCGCACCAGTTCGTATGGACATTCCGTGTCGACGCGGAAATAGGCGCGGGTAAAAGAGAACAAAATCGCCAGGTCAGTCTCGCCGATAAGGATCGCGTCGAGATCAATTCCGGTTTCGTTTTCGTGCCGCAAGCACAACGCAATCGCGACCGGCGCCTTGTCCCCTTTATCGCGAAACGCCCGCCCAATTAGATAAGCACCTCGGCCGTGATGCGCGGGAAGCCGCTTGAATACGTTCGCCCGCCAGCCGCGCGGTAGCATCAAGGTTGCACCAATGCTCGCCCGCGAAACCTGTCGCAGGATCCGTTAGGCTCGCGATGAGCAGTTGGTGAATCGAAGCACCAGAATAGGTCCGACGATTATCGAGCGGCGTGGCCGGAGCTTCATCAAAATCGGTGTCGACGAACTCGATTGCCTGGTCTACACCTTCCGTCGCGAAAACGCGCCGGGTTAATGAGTTAAAAAAACTCTCCGCGATCTCGCGCTTCGGTGATTGTGCGATGAGCGATGAATAGACCGCCTTCATCCCCGTCCAGACGCTGCGTTCGCTGAGGCGCGTGCCCATTATCTTTTTAGTCTGCTCCGTCAGCTTCTCCATCTGTCGCGCATAAAGACGCAGCCGTTCCGCCGCATCTGCATAGGATCCCTGCCAGTCGCGTGCGAGAAAACGTTCACGTGCGCGGAGCGTGATTGCGCGAAACCGCTCGTCGTATTCCAGGAACGCGCGCCGGACCGTTTCTGCGCAAAGCGCCGCTAGTCGGCTGTCGGTCAGGTCTCCGCGTTCCGACGAAATCGGGCTGCTCGTCAGCGACATGCGGGGGCGACTTAGTGGAACTGGTCTTGTTCCGTCGAGCCGCGCAAAGCGGTGGTTGAAGATTTCCCGCCCGCGATCACCTGAGCCACTGCATCGAAGTAACCGGTACCGACTTCGCGTTGATGTTTGGTGGCAGTGTAACCATCGCCCTCTGCCGCGAATTCCGCTTCCTGTAATTCCGAATACGCTGCCATGCCGCGCTCTTTGTAGCCGTGCGCGAGGCGAAACATGCTGTAGTTGAGCGCGTGGAAACCCGCGAGAGTGACGAACTGGAATTTGTATCCCATCGCGCCGAGCTCGCGCTGAAACTTTGCGATCGTGGCGCTGTCGATCTTTTTTTTCCAGTTAAAGGACGGCGAACAGTTATAGGCCAGCAGCTTGTCGGGAAACTTTGCTTTCACCGCTTCGGCAAAACGTTTCGCTTCACTTAAGTTTGGCTCGCTCGTTTCACACCAGACCATGTCGGCATAAGCGGCATAGCTGATCCCACGCGCAATCGCCTGATCCAGCCCGGCACGCACACGATAAAATCCCTCAGCTGTTCGCTCCCCGGTCAGAAATTCGTGGTCGCGTTCATCGACATCGTTGGTGAGCAACGCCGCCGCGTTCGCATCCGTGCGCGCGACAATAATGGTCGGCACATTGGAAACGTCGGCCGCAAACCGCGCTGCAATAAGATGAGTGATGGCTTGTTGCGTTGGGAGGAGTACCTTGCCGCCCATGTGTCCACATTTCTTTTCGCTCGCGAGCTGATCTTCGAAATGAACCCCGGCCGCGCCGGCTTCGATCATTGCCTTCGTTAATTCGAAAACATTTAGCGGACCACCGAAGCCAGCTTCCGCATCCGCGATGATCGGAGCGAACCAGTCGATATCAGTCTTTCCCTCGGCATAATGGATTTGATCGGCACGTTGGAGCGCCTGGTTGATCCGCTTCACCACCGCCGGGACGCTGTTCGCCGGATAAAGACTCTGGTCGGGATACATTTGTCCGGCGAGATTGGCGTCGGCCGCAACCTGCCAGCCGCTGAGATAAATCGCCTTCAGGCCGGCCTTTACTTGCTGGACAGCTTGATTACCAGTCAGCGCTCCAAGCGCCGAGACATAGTCTTCTGTGTGCAAAAGCCGCCAAAATTTCTCCGCCCCACGCCGGGCTAGAGTATATTCCATAACAACGCTCCCTTGCAGCCGCTCGACATCCGCTAACGAATAGTTTCGCTTTATCCCCGCCCAACGTTCTCCATCGCTCCAGCCGTCTTTTTTATTCATGGCAATTTCTCGTAGCCCGGCAAAGTCAGAAATTCGACAAACGCTTCATCGGTCGTGATCTTGTCAAAAAGATCGCGCGCCTCTCCGTATCGCGCGGCGGCGAAACGTTTCTCTCCCAACTGCTCTTTGATCTTCTCTAACTCGTCGCCCAGAACCGCCCGGAATAATTCCTTCGTCACTTTACGTCCATCGCTCAACACACCACGCGGATGCCGAATCCACTGCCAAACCTGAGCTCGTGAAATTTCTGCGGTCGCCGCGTCTTCCATCAAATTAAAGATAGGTACGGCCCCGCTGCCTCCCAGCCAGGCCGCGAGGTATTGCACACCAACGCTGACGTTCGTGCGCAGGCCTTGCTCGGTGATCGGCTCGCTCGGACGAAAATCGAGCAAGTCCGCCGCTGTGACCTGAACGTCTGCTCGCTTCTTGTCGATTTGATTAGGTTGCGGCATCACGGCGTCGAATGCATCGAGCGCAAGTTGTACCATTCCCGGGTGCGCTACCCACGTCCCGTCGTGACCGTCGCGGGCTTCGCGCTCCTTGTCGGCCCGGACTTTGGCAAAGGCCTCTTCGTTCAGTTTCGCATCATTTTTCACTGGGATTTGCGCGGCCATTCCACCCATCGCGAAAATATTTCGCCGGTGACAGGTCTTGATGCAGAGGAGCGAGTATGAGCGCATAAAATGCGTCGTCATTGTGATCTGGGCACGATCTGCCAGGAGAAAATCGGGCTTGTTTCGAAACTTTTTGATGCACGAAAAAATGTAATCCCAACGGCCGCAATTGAGACCAGCGGAGTGTTCCCGCAGCTCGTAAAGAATCTCATCCATCTCGAACGCCGCTGGGATGGTTTCGATGAGGACCGTCGCGCGAATCGTCCCTTGCGGTATCCCGAGTTCGTTCTGCGCCATTTTGAACACGTCGTTCCAAAGACGCGCCTCCAGATGGCTTTCCATCTTCGGCAAATAAAAATAGGGCCCGCTGCCCCGCGTGATCAGCTCCGCTGCATTGTGAAAGAAATACAAACCGAAATCGAACAATGATCCCGAAACCGGCTTGCCATCTACGAGCATGTGCTTCTCCGGCAGAACTGATCGTCCGCCGGATCGCATCCCGCAGATTGATCTGGCCCTCAACCATATTCGCCCACGTCGGCGAATTCGCGTCTTCGAAATCGGCCATGAAAACCTTTGCGCCGGAATTGAGCGCATTGATCACCATCTTGCGATCGGTCGGCCCGGTAATCTCGGCCCGCCGATCGCGCAAATCCGCTGGAATCGGTGCGCACGTCCAGTTGCTCTCGCGAATCGATTTTGTTTCCGGCAAAAAATCGAGGGCTTCGCCGCAGTCGAACGCCGCTTGTCGATCCTGCCGGCGCTTCAGACATTCTTCCCGACGATTGCCGAAAGCGCGCTGCAGCTTTGCCACGAAGGCAAGCGCATCCGGGCTAACG
>QHQU01000123.1 GCA_003219925.1 Verrucomicrobiota bacterium | reverse complement strand
CAAGGGCGCCGCGGCGAAATCCGCAAGCGCGCCTTGCACCTTCGATTCGGCGTCGATAAGAAAGTTCGCACTCGCGATCACGCGCTCGCCTTCAGCGAGACCGCTCTTCACTTCGTAGTGGTCGCCGATTTGCTGGCCCAGCTTGACGAGCCGTGGCTCAAGTCTGCCGCCGCCTTTATCGACGAATGCGATCTCACGCGAACCTGTCGGCATTACCGCGCTGGCAGGGACGACGAGGCCTTCGCCCATATCCATGCCAAGCTCGACGTTGGCATACATTCCTGGCCGTAATTCGAAATCGGAATTCGGAACATCGATGCGCACCTTCGCCGTGCGCTTCACCTGATCGAGAAATGGATCGATGATCGCGACTTTTCCTTTGAAGCGATGATTTGGATACGCGTTCGTCGCGACCGTCACCGCCTGGCCGGTTTGCAACATCGACAATTCGCTTTCGTAAAACTCCGCCCAAATCCAGACGACCGAGAGATCGGCGATGTCGATCAAGCGATCGCCGACCTTTACGTTCACACCTTGGCGCGCGGGCACTTCCTGAACGACACCGCGAAAGGGCGACCGAAGCGTCAACGCCTCAGTTGGCTGTCGCGTTCGCTCCAGGTCTGCGATTTGTTCGTCAGTGATATTCCACTGCCGCAGACGCGATTCGGCCGACGCAATTAGCCGTTCTGGCGTTGCACGCGCGTCCCTTGCTTTTGCTTCGTCGCGCATGCGCAGAAGCATGACCAACTCCCGTGATGTCGTGAGCAGGTCGGGGCTATAGATCGAGAGCAAGGGCGCGGCTTTTTCTACGACTTGACCGGCGGACGAAACGAACAATTCCTGCACGTAGCCATCCACTCGGGCGACGAACGCCCAATGATGTTGCAGGTCCGGTTCCACAGTCCCCACCGCTCGGATGGTGTGGTGCAGCGGCGCGCGCGTCACCGTCGCGTATGTCACGCCAATTTGCTGCTGCCGCTCAACGGGGACGACGAATTCGTGAGACGGCGCGCCGCCTGTCTGCTTGTCGCTTTGCATTCCCGGCATTCCGGCCATCCCTTGCATACCACCGCCACTCGACGACTCGAATGCCGATGGTGAAGCGCTCTTTTTCATTACCGGCACGAGATCCATTCCGCAGATCGGACATTTGCCCGGCGCCTCCGCGTGCACCGATGGGTGCATCGTGCAGGTGTAATAATCTACGTCCGGTGGCTTCGTCGATTGGTTCGGTTTAGAGCACGCGGAACTGACGAAGAGCACCGCGAGCACAAACAGTTTTACGGTTATCGATTTCATTTTGTTTTCTTTGTTGTGGTTGAGGGAAAAAGATTGAGGTCAGTGCCGACGACGGCTTCTACGTCGGCAAGCGCGGCATAGTAATCAGCGACGTGCTGTTGCCCCATCGCTTCCAAATCGCGCAAGTTTCGTTGCGCAGTTATCCATTCGAGAAAACTGGCTTTGCCTGTTTCGTAGGCGAATTGGTTGGCTTCGAATGCATGCCGCGCCTGCGGCACAAGCTTATCTCTGAAAAGCTCGACGTGATGCTTTGCGGTGTGGACCCTTTGCAACGCGTCGCGCAGCAGGCCAAGTGACTCGGCGTTCGTCTGATCGAGCCCGTGTTCAGCTGCCGCGAGATTTTCTTTCGCTTCGCGAACAGCGGCCGAGTATTTGCCGGGATTTACCCACGGTACCGTGAAGGAAACTCCAGCGTCGAGTTCGCTGGCGGCTTGTCGCGAATCGTTGTAACGCTGCGCTTCGACTTTGATCGCCGGATCAGGAATCCAGTTTCGACGTGAGAGATCGACTCGCGATTTTTCCATGTCGATCTTCGCTTGCGCGATTTTGATTTCTGGCCGGCTCGCGAGCAACAGCGCTCGCGCGTCGTTCATCGAAACGTCGAGGGAAGTGATTCGTATTTCTTCCGGCTGACCGAGCGGCGCGAAGGCGTCGCGATTCATCAGCACGTTAAGCTGTGATTGTTCGGCGGAAATGTTTCGTAAAATGTCCTGCTCGGATTCGAGCAGTTTGCTCGCTTCGACTTCACCTGCGAGCGGTTCCGCCGCATTCGCCTTCCCAACTTCGTAACGGGAGCGGCTCACTTCGGCTATCTGACGCAACGAGACGAGATTCTTTCGATTCAACTCCAATTGCGCATATGCGTTGGCCAATCGGAAATAGGATGCGCGCGTCTTTGCCAAGGCATCCAATTGTTCGCGCCGCGCCTGCTCAAACGCAGCCACTGCATCCGCCGCAGCAACGCGCGCGCGCAATAGATTCTTTCCGGTGAGGGGAATGATCTGCTCAACCGAAAGCATTTGGTCGGTGAAGGCGTTAGGGGCTACGTCGACAAACCGGGCGACGCGCGAGCTGCCGCTGACTCTGAGATCATCCCATGCACCTTCCTGGGTGACGCGCGCTTTGGCGGCGCCCCACTTCCTAAGTGCCTGCTGGATAGCTGGATTATTCGCCAGCACGATGCTCGTCACTTCGCCTAACGAAATGCGAGCGCGTTGCGCTTCGGACGCGGCGTCGCCGGATTCGGCGCGACCTATCGAAACTAGAGATAGATAAAAAAGTAATCGGTAAAGTGTTTTCATTGATCCAAGAGCTCCGTTGAAGACCAGGCGTGCCGACGAATGGGCACACCTCCGGCATCAGGCTCTTTGGATCAGATAAGAAACGTGCAGAGAAAGACGCGCTTCGGCGGCATTGAAGCCGTGAGGCCGAGCGCCGCTGGATCAGCAGAATGCTCCGCTGGGCGCACCGGAAGCAAACAACACATCAGGCCCGGTGTAATAACCGCGACGAACAGTGAGGCCGTGCTGTCATCCTTAACAAGTGGTTGTGACGACGGCCGAGCCTTATTCTTTGCTGCTTCAGCACAGCAAGCTTTGTTTGGGCAGCTACCTTGCTTGCAAGCTTGGCCAATCGGCGGACTCGACGCCGGGCAGGCGGACGCAGGCAATCGAACAGCGCTTACGAAAAGCGCCGTCACCATCAAGGCGGCCAGCATCAACCGGTTTATCATTGCCTAAGGTTATAGCACAAGACACGCCCACACGCTATTTGTTCGGAATTTGCCCGCCAGTCACCCGCCGCTGAAGTTCAAATCTACGATAGGTAAAGCTTTATGAATTCGACTGCATTCACAATTGGCCAAATCGCCATTGCCGCCATGATGACGAAGAGAATCAATTCCACCACTAAGAAGCGGAGATGCTCGGTCCGGAAATAATCCCGGCTGATATCGCGAATGGAGCGCCGCCGTAACAGGACGGCCTTTCTGATGCGACGGACAGTAATGATGTTTGGCGAGATCATAATGAACAACACTCCCGCGCTTTCTTCTCCTGTCATGTCACGAAGCGTGAAAAGCAGGTGACGATCAGGTAACTACTCGTAAAATGAATGAACAATTGTTGACTTGAATTGTCGCGTTGAGCTCTTTGACTTGGGTCAAGGGCGTCCCAATAGCATCCATTTTGTCATTCCGAGCGAAGTCGAGGAATCTCTAGCTTGTTCTCCTTCGAAATTAGAGATGTCTCGGCTGCGCTCGACATGACAAGCAGGGTAGTAACCCCGAGATTCGTTAGCCTCGCCGAGAATATCGTGGCCGACACCGACGATGCTGGTGTCGATTCAAAGAAAAAGCGCGCTGAGGATTGATCACAGCGCGCTTTGATTACCCTGCCTGCTGCGTTACTTACTTGATGGGAACGAAACCGACCTGCTCGACTATTTTCTGCCCGTCGGGGCCGACCGTGAAGTGGATAAATTCCTTCACCACTCCGGTGGGCTCGCCATTGGTATAGAAGAAGGTGGGCCGAGCGTAAGGATAACTTTTTGCCAAAACACTTTCCTTGGAAGGAGAGGCTCCATCAATTGGAACTACCTTGATTCCACTGGCTTTAGTATAAGCCAGGCCGATGTAGCCGACACCATTTGGATTTTTGCCGACTTCCTGCGCGATCTGCTCGTTGCCGGCGAGCTTTTGTGAATCCGGGGCGTAGTCGCGCTTCTTCATTGCCAGTTCCTTAAACTCCGCGTAGGTCCCGGACGAAGTATTCCGGGTATAAACAGAGATCTTTCCGCCGCTGCCGCCAACGGCACTCCAATCGGTAATTTCGCCGGTAAAGATTTGCTCTACCTGTTTTTTCGTAAGGCCCTTGATCGAACTAGCGGTATTGACGATGACCGCGATTCCGTCATAAGCCACAATCGTTTCCTTGAGGTCGACCCCTTTGGCTTTGCCATTCGCAATTTCTTCCGGTTTGGCTGGCCGGCTCGCCATTCCAATCGCTGCCGTCTTATCAATTAACGCGGCAAACCCGGTAGCCGATCCTTCCGCCGCAATATCAAAGGTCGTTCCCGGATATTGCGCCTTAAATTGCTCCGCCAACTGCGGAACGAGCTTGGCTCCCAGAGTGTCCGAGCCCTTAATTACTATCGCGTCCCCTCGGGCAACCGTAAGTGCAGAGAGGCCTACTAAGACAGTAACAAATAATTTTTTCATACGCTCTCGATTACTTGATTGGAACAAAGCCAACCTGATTGACGATTTTCTGCCCGACCGAGCTCAAAGTAAAATCAACGAATGTCTTCGCGACGCCACCTGGTTCGCCGTTAGTGTAATAAAAGGTCGGCCGCCAGTAGGGGTATGAGTGGTTTTGCACGCTCTGAATCGACGGGGTCGCGCCATCGATCGAGACCACTTTCACTCCACCAGCTTTGGTATAGGCCATGCCCACATAGCCGATACCGGCAGGATTCTTACCTACTTCCGAAGCGATCTGCTCATTACCAGCCATTTTTTGTGATCCCGGCGCGTAATCACGCTTTTTCATCGCCAGTTCCTTGAAGTCTGAGTAGGTGCCGGAGGAGGTATTACGAGTGTAAACCGAGATTTTGCCCCCGGAACCGCCAACCGCGCTCCAATCCGTCGCTTCACCGGTAAAAATTTGTTCCACCTGTTTTTTGGTGAGTGACTTCACCGGATTGCCGGCATTAACGATCACGGCTATGCCATCGTAGGCTACGACCGTCGGCTTCATGTTAATGCCCTTGGCCGCCGCTTGCCCCACTTCGGATGATTTGGCGCGGCGGCTGGACATTCCAATCTGCGCGGTGCCGTCGATGATCGCTGCGATTCCAGTAGTGGAGCCTTCCGCCGCGATGTCGAAGGTAGTGCCGGGATGCTGCGCCTTAAACTGTTCGGCTAGCTGCGGCACAAGCTTTGCCCCGAGGGTATCGGAACCTTTAATGACGAGGCGGTCCGCATAAGCGGAACCCATCAGCGAGAGAATGGTAATTAGACTTAAGTAAATACGTTTCATTTTAGCTAGTAGTTAATCTGGTTAGAACTTCACGTTAAGGTCTGCCTGAAAGATCTGATATTTATTCAGCGGGTTAATACCGATATCTCCAGTTCCGCCCGTCCCCAGCGACTTATCCGCCGCCCATCCATAGCCGTAGCTAAGGTTGAATATAACGGCGTCGCTCAAGGCGTAGCCGGCTTGGACGACCACTCCTTCGATGTTCACCCGGCTATCGAAAAAGTCGGAGTCAACCAGGTTTGGATCGAGTGAAAATTGCTCCGTGTGCTGCCAGAAGGCCTGCAGTTGCCAATCATTCTTGGCTTTAAGTTGCCCGATGCCCGCCCCAATTTGATAGGCGTAACGCTGGTCGCCCTTGCCCGGGAAACCAGCGGCCTTGGCGCGATCGTCGGCCTCGAAGTTAACGGCAAAGTCGCCAAAGATGCGGACCGGGAGTTCCCCGATTTTCCAACCGATCTCCATCGGCATATCGAAAACCAGAAGGCTGTTGATACCCCACTGGTTCGTGCTGAGGGAATCACTATTGGAAAGAGCCGGGTCGCCGCCCACGAAATGACCATTAAAGGTATCGCCATTTCCGGTATAGTTATAGAGCGTTGGGGCGAGTTGCGCGTAAAGGTTGTTCGGAAAAGTGAACCTTGCGCCTACCTGCCATGCTAGCAGCCAGGCGTCGGTAGTTGGCACGAGTTTGCCACCGGACGTTCTCGGCGCCCCGACCGGGTTCTCCGGGTTAACGTCGTCGTAGATAAACTGTGCAAAATTCGCGAAAAGATCCACTTTCAACTTCCACGGCTCTGAGGTCTTGGTGATCGCAAGATTTTTACTATCTTTGGCGTAGGATTGTTGAGCCTGTTCCACACCTCCACCTCCAAAATTAAAGGTGAAAGTGTGCTTCCACTGTTCCGCCACCCCTTCTGGATTAATGTCGGCGTCCCATGTCATCAGGGTGGTGACAAGGGGATTCGGCATCTTCCCGCCGGTCAGGGTGATGTCTTTAAACCCACGATAACCCAGGTAAGCCTGACCGACGTTGATACCGTCGCTGTTCTTGGCAAACGGACCGTTGATTGTCGTCGTGCTGCCACTCGTAGTTGAAGTATCGTCTCCAAAAGTCACGTTAGTGGAACGTGGATTTTGACTCGTTTCCAGCCGAACACCAAAGAACCAGTCGTCCGCCAGAACGCCGCGCAGCCCAATGCGCAAACGATAGCGTTCGCGTTTGCGCTCTTGCCAGTCGTTGGGCGGGGAGACGCCACCCTCCGTCTGCCCACTCCGGTACTCGTAGCGCAATCGCGCGTCGCCATAGAGTTCCAGCTCCGTGATTGGCGTCGACAGTTTCCATTTTCCCGCCGAAGTCGCTGCCGCCTCTTTTGTCAGCTCGGCACGAACTTCTTCCGCTTCCTGATCGTTAATGATCTTTTTGCGGACAAGCAGATCGAGCAATGCTCCTGCATCCTGTGCCTTGGCCGCGATGCCGCCGAAAATGAAAGAAGCGGCCGCCAAAATATATATGAATCGTTTCAACATTGGTTCTCCTTGGGTTAAGTGAGTGCTCGTGACGCGCGCGGGCGCGAGACCGATGGAGTTTTCTTACCCGCCGGTTCACACGAACGGGCCGAAGGTAAAAAGCGATTGTTACGAACCGAAGGCGGTCTTGTTACAATTGCGTGAACTCGGCAAAAGTCAGCGAAACTGAATACCGGCTTGTTTAAAGAAGCCGCACCTCATCTGAAAGCGTCAGAGGGCTGGCGCACTCCAAGACGCTTCGCGAGTTTTCGAGGCGCTGCGAGCATGCGCCAGCTTGTGGAGTGCGGCAGCCTCTGCCGCTTTCGATTTTGTTGATCCCGGCACTACCGATGCCGGCTACAACGGCGGGCGTTCGAGCTTGTAGCGGGGGAGCAGTGATCCCGCTTCCGAGCAGTCTTGTGAACTGTCGATGCTTGAATTAGGGCGATGGTTGCGCTGACGCGTCCGGGACCGAGGAAGGGGAAACAGTAGCGCGTGGCGGGGTGGCGGCATCGGCTGCGGGAGCAGCAGGTTGCACGGTTGCAGAAGGCGAAACGTCCGGGGCATTCGCGGCCGGCGTGCTCCCGGGCGAACCGGTGGCTGGAGCGACCGACACAGCTGGAGTTGCGGCCGGCATTCCCATCAACTCACGATGTAAACTACTGTCGCTGGCACTGCGTCGCGCATAAAGAATTCCCAGAACAAAGGTCAGAACGAAAAAAATCCCGGCCAGCCAACCGGTGAATTTTGTCAACACATTGGTCGTTTGCGCGCCGAAAATGTTCTCAGTGACCCCCCCACCAAAGGCCGCGCCAAGACCCTCACTTTTCGGCCGCTGCATCAGAATGACCAGGGTCATCAACACTGCAACCAGCATGTCGATAGCGAGGAGAACGTTGATGAGAATATTCATTGGGAGCGGACAATATCGGCAGATCGCGCCGCTTGTAAACGCCCTACACGCGGCGCCGTCCTCCGAGCCCCAGAATGTCGCGCCGCGAACTTGACGGCTTTAAGCCGTCAAGTTTCCGGAACGGTATTCTCGCTTAAGAATAAAATATGATCAGGAGTAGGATTTAAAGTTACAGAGCTTTGTAATCGACCGTGATGGTGCGGAAAGTGTGCGGCGGTTTTTCCGCTGAAAAATAAAAGAGCTCGAGCATGGTCGTGCCCACCATCCATTGGTAACCAACCAGCGTCTGGACGATGTCCGTATCGGTGTCGCGCGAGCGTGAGACTAATTTGCCGACCCCATACTTGCCGTCGAAATATCGCCGAACCGTTCCCATCTGCTCATTGTAACGCTCGATCGACCAATCCGGATATTCGTACTGCAGCTCCACCTCCATCAGCTTGTCATTCTTGAAGGTGAACAGAGTTCGTTGCAATCCCGGATGAACCAAACCTTCCACTGTCCAAATTGACCGGCTTCCATCCTGCTTCTTGTCGACAATTTTCGCCTTCGCCCCGTTGAGAACAGCTTCGACCCGGCGCGGCGGATCGCCCCAGCGAAAGCCAAATGGCGGCAGTAGTTCATTGATCGCCCGAACCGGGGCGGTGGCGGCAAAAAGGAGGAACAGGGCGGAAACCAGAATGCGAATCATTCGTTGACGAAATTGTAAACGGTATATTGGCGGACAAGCGGCCGGAGCATGGCATCAATGGCTTGTTCCCGCCGCTGGTCGCGCTCAAATTTCTCGAGTGCTTCGCGATCGCGGAAGGTCATGACCACACCGAGATCGAACGATTGTTCCAAATCGGGCCGCGCGACCGGCAGAGACCGGCCCACGCGCACATCATTCACGCCGCGGACACGGCGGAGTGTGCGCAAGGCTCGCAGAAGCAAATTCTGATCGTCAACATTCCCTGGACGTTTCAACCAAAACAACATCACGTGCGTAACCTGGCCGGAGCGGGCCGGGGCGGCCTGTGCCCCAGTCGACGTAAGAGAGAATGCGATGCAACACAGAGATATCACGACGGGCATGCGGAAGACGAGCAGGAATTTCATTTGCCGGACCAATATCGTCGCTCAAAACCACCCGCCCGGCATCAAAATTGAATTGATGTTTTGAGACGTTTCAGCGGAAGGAATTTCCATTACGAGGGAAAAATCGGCGCTGTTCAACCGATTTTTTTCAGTCAAGAAATTTTTGCGCGGCGTTCAAAAATAAAGTTCAGAATTTTGCTTGTCGGTTTTTTGCAGCGTTTCTAATCTCACGCCTCTGGCAGGGAGCAAGGGAATCGTCCGGTGTGAATAAAGTGTGAACAGAACTCCGCAATTTCGTAACATTCCTAGCCGGTTTTCCGGCAGCGCGCTGGAGTCACTGCCAGAGCGAAAGAGAATATCGAGAGCAGAGCATTATTCCGGAGGCTCAGCGATTTTTCATTTTCCCTCGGAAAAAGGGGATTTTTGCAATGGGACGTGGTCATTCTTTGGTTTGCCCAAGCAAAGTAATTTTCATATTTTCAGGGACCTTTATCAACGCTCTCCTCAGGGCCGCTTCCCTGAGGAAGGCGCTTTTGGGTGTTAACAAGTTGGTATGGACGAGAGTTGCAAAGCCCTTTGGGAGAAATTGTCCGCTGCGCTCAAACCGCAAGTGAGTGCCGACACCTTCAAACGCTGGTTCTCCGCCGTCGAACTAACGAAAGCCACCGAGGACGAACTGACCTTCGTCGTTCCCAACAACATTTACCAATTCTGGATCGAAAGTAATCACATGGCGGCGTTGCAATCCGCCATCACCGATGCCGTCGGCGCCCCGCGCACCGTCCGCTTTCTGACTTCGGCCGAATCGGACGGCGATGATGATTTTACCGCGCCAGAAGTGCGCAAAACGGACGGGTCCGGTCACAGCAGGACGGTCGGTCTGGGGCTTAGTCTTAATCCGCGAAACACCTTTGAATCATTCGTCGTCGGGCCCAACAACCAGATCGCGCACGCCGCCTGTCTGGCCGTGGCACAAGCGCCTGCGCGCACCTACAACCCGCTCTTCATTTACGGCGGCGTCGGGCTGGGCAAGACGCATTTGATGCAGGCGATCGGCCAGTATCTTTGGGCAAAAAAGAAGACCTCTAAAGTGATGTATCTCTCGAGTGAGCTCTTCATCAACGAATTCATCGACGCGATTCAACACAATACGCTGGTGAAATTCCGCAAGCGTTACCGCCAGGCAGATCTGCTCCTGATTGATGATATTCAATTTCTCGCCGGGAAAGAACGATCGCAGGAGGAATTTTTTCACACCTTCAATACCCTCTTCGACGGTCACAAACAGATCGTGCTCTCGAGCGATCGTCCGGCCTCGGAGATCGCCAATCTCGAACACCGCTTGGTTTCGCGTTTTGAGTGGGGCCTGACCGCGGAATTACAGCCACCCGATATTGAGACGCGTCTTGCCATTCTGCGGAAGAAAGCGCGCGCCTTGCAGATCAAATTGCACGATGACGTTTACCAATTCCTCGCGACACGTATTCGCAGCAACGTCCGCCGGCTCGAAGGCGCGCTGATGCGCGTGGCCTCTTTTGCCTCGCTCAGCGGCAAGGAGCTGACTCAGGAAACGATCGAGCATTTGTTAAAAGACATTTTGATGGAAGAGCGGCGGCAGATGGTCACGATCGAGCAAATCCAGCGCAAGGTGGCGGAACACTTCGATGTGCGTTTAGCGGACATGACGAGCAAGCGCCGGCCCGCCAGCATCGCTTTTCCCCGCCAGGTGGCGATGTATCTGGCGCGGGAATTAACCAAGGCATCGCTCAATGAAATTGGCGACGCGTTCGGCGGCCGCGATCACGGCACGGTCTTGCACGCCTGCAAGCTGGTGAAGAAGCGGATGAACGAACAGGATAACATTCGCCAGACCATCTCTTTCATTGACAGCGCGCTCCAGCGCTGATTGAGAGAGAGAATGCGGTTGCCGGATCAATTCCGAAGCCTTACATCTTAGGCTTTCCGAATGAAATTCAGCGCGACAAAAGAGAAATTACTCGAAGGATTGCAACAGGTGCAGAATGTCGTCAGCACCCGCACCACGCTGCCAATTCTTTCCAACGTTTTGCTGCAGGCCCAGGAGGGAGCGGTGCACCTGACCACCACCGATCTCGATGTCGGGGTCCGCGGAAGTTTTGAGGCCAATGTCGACAAGGTGGGCGCAACCACCCTGCCAGCGCGCCGCTTGTTCACCATCATTCGGGAATTGCCCTCCAGCGAAATCGCCATCGAAGTTGATGGGAAGAACGCCGCTTCGATTCGCAGCGGACAAAGCTTTTTTAAAATCCTCGGCTTGCCGGAAGAAGAATTCCCGCCGTTGCCAAAGTTTGAAAACGCAAAAGTGGTGACAATGCGGCAGAAGGATTTGCACGATGGTCTGCGCAAAACCGCCTACGCCATCTCGACGGATGAAACACGCTATGTGCTCAACGGCGTTCTCTTCAGCTTCAAGGAAAATAAACTCACTCTCGTGGCCACGGACGGGCGCCGGCTCGCCATGCTCGATATCGAACTGGAATTTCCCCGCAGTCACGAAGCCGAGATCATTGTTCCGACGAAGGCCGTAACGGAATTGCAACGCCTGCTCAAGGACGATGGAGAGGTGAAGATCAGCGTGGGTAGCGGCCAAATCGCGTTCGATCTCAACAACACTTTGCTGGTCTCGAAATTAATCGAAGGCAACTATCCAAATTACAAGCAGGTGATTCCGTCGGAAGCCAAGGAGCGCGTCACGCTCGAGCGCGAAACCTTTCTCAATTCGCTCCGGCGGGTATCGCTGCTGGCGAGCGACAAATCGAATTCGATCAAACTCAATTTCAGCAAGAACAACATCGAGATCACCGCCAATACTCCCGAAGTGGGAGAAGCCAGAGAATCCCTCCCGGTCGCTTACAAAGGACGAGACTTTGCCATCGCCTTTAATCCGGAATTTTTAATGGCGCCGCTGCGCAACCTGACCGAGGACGAAGTCTTCTTCGATCTCATCGATGAAATGAGTCCGGGGGTTTTGAAAATTCAGACGCCGTTTCTTTATGTGCTGATGCCGATGCGCGTGAGCTCTTGATCCGCCCGGGGGCACACTCCTGCGGCGCCGTGCGTGACTTCTGTAGCGGCGGTCTACGACCGCTGGACTGGCCAGAAGCCTATCTTCCTCAGAATAAGTCTGAAACCTCTCGCAACCCTGATGTCTTCCTGGAAATATGACAGTACTCCTAGCGCTACTTTGTCATGCCGAGCGGAGCCGAGACATCTCTAACTATTTGTAGAAGAGGCAAAGTTAGAGATTCCTCGACTTTGCTCGGAATGACAAACGATTTGCCTGAGCGGAGCACCGACAGCTTTTCGGTAACTTGTTCCTTACAGGCCGATCATTTTGCTTACCGTAGCGAGATCAATCTGCGTCAAATCGCCATTGGGTGCGAGTAACACGGTCGCGTTCGTGTTTTGTGGCGCCCAAACCTTGGGATCGGTCGGACCGAATAAGAGAAAGCAACGCGCTCCGGCAGCGGCCGCGAGATGAGAAATTCCGGAATCGTGCCCAATAAAAGTCGATTGTTCGAGCAAGGCCGCCAGTTGCGGTAAAGGCAGCCCGTGGGCAAAGCGGACTTGCGCTTCATCCTTAAACAATGTTCGCAACCGCGTCATCTCTTTCTCGTCCGCTTCGCCGGAGACGAAGATAATCGTGCGAAACAAGACCTTCGCGTTTAACAAAGTCTTTGCCAATTCGATCCAGTTTTCGATCGGCCAATTCTTTCTTTCGCTTCCGCTGCCGGGATGGAGCGCGAGCACTGGCGGGTCGCAACTCTGCAGAAATCGACAGGCAAATCCTCGATCTTCATCTGACGGAAAAATTTTTGCGACCAGATCGCTAACATTAATTCCTAGCTCTTGCAGCGGCCGGGCGAGTTGCCGCGCCGCATGCGTGCCCGGGATGATCTGGGCGGGACCGCGCAGAATTCTTTTTGCGCCACATTGCCGCAAATTGTTTTCGAAAATCTGATCCGGATCGTAGAGATAGCTGAGAATCAGATCGAAGCCGCCGAAATAATCGCGCAAATCGAGTGGAAGCTCCGCCTCTCGGGCGAAGAACCGAGACAGCGCGCCGTATTCAATCGATCGGATGGCATCCGCGTAGAATCGTTTATCCGCGATGATCGCGATCTGCGGGTAACCAAGGATTTCGATTCGCGACTGTGGATCGGCAGCGCGCAATGCTTTCAACGCCGGCAAGGTCAGAATGAAATCGCCAAGCGCCCCGCCGCGAATGACGAGGATTCGTTTAATAAGAGAGGAATGCCAGAGCGATTAACGTCGCGCCATAGACAAAAACGAACGTGTGTAGGCCACGCCAGCGTGCAGTTGTTTTGCTGAACCAGCCGATTTGATCGCGCAATTTGTAAGGCACCATTACCCAAATCAGACCCAGCACCA
>QHQU01000020.1 GCA_003219925.1 Verrucomicrobiota bacterium | reverse complement strand
AGCGCCTTGAGTCTCCGGAGGCGTTCCTCCAGAATTTCCACCGGCACGGGCTCGCTGACTTTGTCATACTCGGAGCAATATCCGCAGGATAGATTGCAGCGCCGAATCACGACCATCTGGGCGAGAAACGGGCTGTAGCGGAGGCGAAAAAACATGCTCGGGGTGGTCAGAGATGCCGCCTGAGATAAACTTTGGGCAACCACAGGACCTTTGGCATACCACTGAGTCGCCGTGGGAGCAAGCGGCCTGGGTAAACAGCAGGACTTGCGGAGTCAGAGCACGCTGTTTACTAGTGAGGAGGACGGGAGTGGACCTCTCTGCGGCTTGGTATCAAGCAAATCACGATGGCTCATGAGTGCGTTATCCTGGCCGATTGCCCCGGTGCGTTGATCGAGCTGTGCGGAATCTCGACGCTCGAGCGCCTGTTGCGGACGCTGCAACGTTGCGGAATTGAGCGCGCGACAATTCTTTCGAGCACGTCTGAGCGAATCGCCGACGAACTAGCTCGCCCATCATGGCCGCGGGCGCAGTTGGCAGTGACGCTTCGCACTCGACCGAATGGCGCGCTGAGGATCGAACAGATCGTCGACATATGGCCGGACGCCGCTCAGCTTCTTCTCGTCATCCGAGGCGATGCCGTCTTCGACAGTCGCTTATTGCAGTTGCTCGCGACGCAAAAGTCACCCGCAGTCCTGGTCGATTCGGCTGTGCCGTCGAAACTTCAACCGCTGGTGACTCAGGCCCCAACCGCACGGCAGGTGAAGGTCTGCGGTGCGGCACTGCTGCAACGCGACTGGGTTTCGACCAAGAGCGGTCCTCTCGAAAACGCGATTAACAACGGCTTGGAACAAAACGCAATTGCGGCAGTCGATGTCACCGACCAACCCTCCTACTCACCGGCCCTGCGGCGAAGGCTCAGGCCGTTTTGGTTTCCGGCGCCGCCTCCGACACGTGTCAAACTAGCGGAGAGCATTTTGCTTAACTCAGTGCAAAAAGGGACCCAGGATTTTCCCGCGCGCATTCACGCCCCCCTCGAAACCTTTCTCATTTCAAAACTTTGCAAAACCGCCATCAGTTCTGGTCAGCTCACCGTGTCATGGATAATCTTAGCTTTTGGAACTACGATTCTTTTCGCGACAGGTCATCTCGTTTGGGGAATTCTGCTCGCGTTGATTATCGGCATCCTCGACGGTCTCGACGGCAAGCAGGCGCGAATCAAGGTCGAGACATCTAAGACTGGAAAGATTGAGCATTGGTTCGATTCATTCTTTGAGGTGGTCTGGCCGACGGCACTGGCGTATCACTTCTATGTCTCGGGTCAATTGCCCAATGCTTTTTTCTACCTGGCTCTGCTCATTGTGGCAGAGGCGCTCGATGGCATTGGCAAACTAGGCGTTTACGTGCCAGCGGAGAAATCGCTGGTTGGACCCGGCCTTTTCGATCGAATCGTCCGTTTGGTCGGCGGGCGGCGCAATATTTATGTCTGGGTGCTTGTGGCTTGCGTTGTTTTGGCCATGCCGGAAAAGGCGCTCATTGTCATGGCATTCTGGGAAGTCGCAACCGCAGCCGTTGATCTCCTGCACTCCGGCTGGATACGTTATGTTGCCCGACGCCAGAGTTCCACTGATCTGCCGTTAGGTTAACATTAGCTGCCGAACTTTCGGATGCGTTTTAATAATCGCTCGCGCCCGGCTTGTTGTTGGTCAAGTTCCGATTGGTAAAAGGCAGGCTGCATGGGCAAGCATCTTTTCCACCGTTGAACCGGCGAAGACGCCATGTCGCCGAGATGCAGACAGGATTTTTTACGCTAGAGGTTCGCCATAACTTTCCCCGAAAAATGAACGGAAAACTTTTTCGATCGACAATCCCAGCAGCGGCGGCAGGTTCTTCGCACACCGGTCGTTCTTCTATCTAAACGAAGTGACGGAAGGGAATGTTGGTGAGCATATTTTAAGCAGATTACGTCGCGCGACGGTGGACTTGAGAATCTAAGAGGGAAATCATCGGCGGCGATACAGATGGCGGATAAGCAAGATCATGATTTGCGACAATTCCAGTGGGCCGCGCTGGGCGTTGTCTTACTGACCATCGCGATCCGGCTTCCGTCACTTCTACATCCACAGCCAATTGACAGTGAATCAATGTATTCTGTCGTGGCCAACGAAATTGTGGATGGCGGTCGACCATACCTCGACGCGGTCGAACGCAAACCGCCACTCCTCTTCTGGACATATGCCGCGGTGTTCGAGCTGGCGGGAAAGTACAACTGGAAGGTGCTCCACGTAGTCGCCTTGGTCTGGACGCTGGCTACGATGGCCGGTCTTTATTTGATTGGCACACGCTTGTTCGATCGCAACACCGGATTGATCGCGGCGCTATTCTACAGTGTTTTCCAACCCTGTGGGAGAGCCCAAAATATAGCCTTGGACGGCGAACTGTTGATGAATCTTCCTATCGTGTGGGCATGGGTGATCGGCTTCCGGCGGAGCTCGTCACGAATACGGCCCGAGCTTCTGTTGTCGGGCGCCCTTCTGGGCGCGGGATTTTTAGTTAAACAACCGGCTGCGATCGCTGCAGTTCCTCTAGGCATCTATCTACTTCTCCCAAGCTATCGCGCGAGCCGCAGGTTGCTGCCAAGCGCCTCCGTCACTCATGCCGCCATGCTGACAACAGGATTTTTTGGGACTCTCGCGCTTGTGGCTTCCGTGCTTCACGGGCAGGGCATCCTCCGCGAGGCAATCTATTGGACGATCACCGACCATACGATCCCGTATGTCTTCTGGAAAAAGGGAATCTTGGTCACACTGGCGTACGTCGTGGGGTTCTTACCACTGCTGATGGGCGCGGCGACGGCAATTCGAGATAAGCACGCTATCTGGGCGGGCAAGAACGCCGAACGAACTGCGCTTCTCGGGCTACTCGTAGCGTCGGCGGTGGGCGCAGCGGCGGGCGCCCGGTTTTATGAACACTACTACATTCAGCTCGTCCCGCCCCTTGCCCTGCTCGCCGCGCCCTACTATGCGCAGCTTTGGGCCGGGAGAATACAATCCCATCATTGGTTATTGCGACCTGTTGTCACCTACGCTTGGTTGGCGCTGACTGCTGTCGCCGTCTCAACCTGGGACTGGCTAGAGCTGTCTGGCCGACGCGAGCCATTGGAGACGGGACGCTATTTGCTCGAGCATTCCGCTCCGAACGACAGGATTTTCGTCTGGGGTCAAACGTCGAAGATCTATCTTGATGCGCGACGACATCCCGCCTGTCGCTACATCGCGACATTCCCGCTCACAGGCTTTGTTTTCGGCGGGCTGCCGCCGGGTATCGACACTCGGAACCGGATTTTGCCGGGCGCGTGGGCCACGCTTGAAAGAGATTTTGCGAAGCACCCTCCCGCTTACATCGTCGACAACCAAGCTGAGCCAGGTAACCGGTATCCGGTGCGAGACTTCCCGATTCTGGCCAAGCTTATCGCGGAACGGTATCAACCGGTGGCACGAACCGCGGAAGGTGTGGTTTATCGGACCAATGTTCACCCTTAGCTTTCGACAGTTTCAGCTCGCCCTGCTTGGGCTTGTTCTGCTCACGATCGTGACGCGCCTTCCTGCGCTTTTGCATCCATTACCGATTGATGATGAAGCAGGTTATTCTGTAATAGCGAACGAGATCGTCGACGGAGGTCGTCCCTACATTGACGCGGTCGATCGGAAACCGCCGCTGTTATTCTGGACATATGCGGCGGTCTTCAAAGTCGCGGGAAAGTACAATTGGAAGGCGCTGCACTTACTTTCGTTGACTTGGGCGCTGGCCACGATGGCCGGGCTATATGCGATTGGCAAACAACTGTTCGATCGCGAAACGGGACTGGTCGCTGCGCTTTTCTACAGCGTGTTTCAACCTTGGGCGGCCTATAAAAACCTGGCGTTCAACGGCGAGATCGTTATGAACCTGCCAATCGTCTGGGCATGGGCAATTGGATTGAGACGAAGTTCATCGAAATGGCGACCAGAGCTATTAGGGGCGGGGGCGCTCCTTTGCGCGGGCTTTCTGTTCAAACAGCCAGCGGTGATTGCAGCCGTACCGCTCGGCATCTATTTACTCCTTCCGAGTTATCGGATCAGCCGCGGATTGACACGCACCCAGTCTATCATCCAGGCCGCCATTCTCACGACAGGATTTTTTGGAGCTCTTGCTCTTTTCGCAGTCGTGCTCCAGGAACAAGGCATCCTCCGCGAGACGATCTACTGGACGGTCCTCGACCATACCATCCCGTACATCTTCTGGAAAAAGGGAATCTTGTTCACGCTAGGTTTCC
>QHQU01000019.1 GCA_003219925.1 Verrucomicrobiota bacterium | reverse complement strand
CGACAAAGCGCATCGGCCAGTGAAATTTTTGCGGCGGCCCTGCAAGATTATGGACGCGCGGTGGTCGTCGGCGATCAATGCACTTTTGGAAAAGGAACCGTGCAGACAATTCTCGACATCGGCAACTATACCTCGCTCCTCGGTAGCCGGTCGCACAAGGATGGCGCGCTAAAATTGACCATCCAGAAATTTTATCGCGTTGCCGGCGGCTCAACCCAGCTCCACGGCGTCGCCTCGGACATTGTCCTGCCGTCGCTGACGGATTTACCGGAATTCGCCGAAGGAGCGTTGAAAAATTGTTTGCCCTACGACGAAGTGCCCAAGGCAAAATACACCAAATGGAGCGAGCCGGTTTCGCTTTATCTCGATGAGCTAAAACGCCGATCTTCTGCACGCACGCAAAATGATCCCGAATTCCATTATGTGATGGAAGACATGGGGCGGCTGCGTCATCGACTGGATGATAATCGTATCTCGCTTAATGAAGATCTGCGGAAGAGAGAACTTTCCGATGACAAGATGCGCAAGGAATTGCGCTCAAAAGAGCGGCTGGCGCGCAACATCGAGGAGCCGCGTGTCTATCGGGTAACACTCGATACCGTGGATAAGCCAAATCTTCAGCTCATCATGTATCCCGGCAAGCTGGCCTCGGCGAAAAAGAACGGGTCGGCCAAAGTTGCGCCGGAAGCCGCGGGCGATTCCGATACCGATAATGATGTGTTCGGCGGTCAAGACGAGGACACGAAGGAGCCTGTGATCGATCCGGAACGAGATGAAACGACTAACATTTTAGCCGATCTGGTTCAGCTGGAGCACGGACCAAAAACCGCCAGCACCAATCACTGAGTAGCTTTGGCTGCGGACGCTGCTCCGGCTCGACCGAGTCTCGCTTCACGAGAGCGTGCTTGCATCAGGGCACCGGTAGGGTGATGCCTCTTCGGAACTAGATTCACGGGCGATTTGTTCGCCCGGGAACGAATCTGTCCGATCCGCGCGGCGGAGTAGAGGTGCCCTAGCGCTTCTCCGGATTCGGTTACGACCCGTGCCCCTTGAAAGGGAGACCGTCGTCTTGAGACTGAATCGAACTCAGCGCCACCAGGGATCTAGATAACGCGGATCGTATTGCGGTTGAAATCTGGGATCCGCTGGTCGGCCGAACCATGGCTGCATCCTTCGATTCGGTGGCAGGCCATATGGGGAGTATTCGTTTGTTCGAGGCGTTCTCCCGAAAACTGTGACCGGCGTTCCGACGTCGACCGCACGGAAGAACGCGATCGCCAATTGCTCCGGCATCCGGACGCATCCATGCGACGCCGGATAACCGGGGAGATATCCCGCGTGCATTCCATCAGCTTCATGGAAGCGCATGAAGTAGCGCATGGGCGCGGGAATGAATTTACCACCGCGCGGTACTTTCATGTCGACGTCAGCGTCGGTTACAACGGTCTTGCCATTCGCGTCCACGATCTTGCCGTAGATGCTTGAGTAATGATTTACCTCTTTTTCGAGGAGCTTAAACGAGCCAGTTTGCGTAAGATGCCCGTACCGGCCGCTCGAGATTGGCGATTCGAGAACCAGACCGCGCCCGCGAATCAGAAAGGCGGTCTGTTGTTGAAGATCGATCTCGACCCGAAATGGATTTCCATCCTGTGCGCTCACTGATGCGAGCGATAGCAACAAGATCGAAAATGCCCGGAGGGTTCTCACATCTACTTTAACCCGGACGAGCGGGAAAAGTCTCAGCGACGAAAAATGCGAGGTGGTCAGACCGCAATCGTCGCCTTGATCGAGGGGTGCGGGTTGTAGTCAAGGAGAGTAAAATCTTCGAAGCCAAAGTCCTCGAGTCGGGTAATTGCCGGCTTTAATTGCATGCGCGGCAGGGGCCGGCACTCGCGGTAGAGCTGCTCGCGGGCCTGTTCCAGGTGATTCTGGTAAAGATGGAGGTCGCCGAAAGTATGGACGAAGTCCCCCGCCCGAAGGCCGCACACTTGCGCAATCATCATTGTAAGCAACGAGTAGCTCGCAATGTTGAAAGGCACGCCGAGAAATAAGTCGGCGCTACGCTGATAAAGTTGACAGCTGAGCTCGCCGTCGTTGACGTAGAATTGGAAAAGCACGTGACATGGCGGTAACGCCATTTCGTCGATTTCGGCCGGGTTCCACGCACTGACAATCAAGCGACGGCTCGATGGATTTTCTTTAATCTCCGAAATCACTTTGTCGATCTGATCGACGCGGATTCCATTCGCTCCGCGCCAATCGCGCCATTGTGCGCCGTAAACCCGGCCGAGATCTCCGTTTTCACCCGCCCATTCATCCCAGATGGTGACGCCATGCTCATTCAGGTAGCGAACGTTGGTCTCGCCGTGCAAAAACCAAAGCAGCTCGTAGATGATAGATTTGAGATGGAGCTTCTTGGTCGTCAGAAGGGGGAAACGCTCACGCAAATCGAATCGCGCCTGTGCCCCGAAGATCGACAGTGTGCCGGTTCCAGTTCGATCGCTGCGTGCTACCCCTTGCTCCAGGACGAGGCGAAGAAGATCGTGATATTGCCGCACCTCCAAACGGTAGTGAAGGTTGGCGTCGGCTTCCAGCCGATGTTTCGATAATTCATCGGCGATCCGCCGATACCGCCGTTTACGCAGGTTTGCGTAGCTCTTCTTCCAACTCAGTCTTGCGCTCGTTCAGCGTTTGCAAGCGCAGTTTCCAGCGATGGAGCTGAATACTAAGTTGATTGATATAACCGGTCACTTCGGTGCGTTGCGATTCGTTTTCTTTCAACTTGCGCTGGAGATCGGTTAGCTCCTGCGGCGGTGCCGGGCTCGCGCTCGCCGGCACCGTTGGAACAAGCGTCGGCTTTCCGCACCGCTGGCAGTTTAGGGTCATTCCAACCGCTGCCGCGTTGACCACGAGCGGGCTGGCGCAGTGCTGGCACTTGAAGAGGACGTCCGCTGTTTCGTTTCTTGCCTGCGGACGAACGGGGTTCATCATTAACCTGACTGAGCAGAGGCTATACCAAGCAGGGCGACGAGCTGGCGCAGCGACCTGCTCGGAATCGAAAATTTCGCGTCAATTTGACGCGTTCTATCAAAAGATTGTTATTTTGATTTACGAGCCAATTCATTGTGAGAGTGTCACTTAGGATTCGTTTGGACTATTTGGAATAGTCACTGCTAGAAGCCTTCGGAGGACTGTACACAAATGGCTAAAGTTTTAGGAATTGATTTGGGCACGACAAACTCGTGCATGGCGACGATGGAAGGCGGAGACCCCGTCGTTTTAGAAAACAGCGAAGGCGCGCGGACGACGCCTTCGGTGGTTGCATTTACCAAAAACGGTGAGCGTCTGGTCGGTCAAGCGGCAAAGCGCCAGGCGGTGACCAATTCGCAGAACACAATCTTCTCGATCAAGCGGTTCATGGGCCGCAAGTTCGATGAGGTGCACGAAGAACAAAAGCGTGTGCCCTATAAGATCGTGAAGGCGGCAAATGGCGACGCGCACGTGCAAGTGGAAGTAGACGGCCAGAAGAAGACTTTTTCTCCGCCGGAAATTTCGGCGATGATTTTGTCGAAGTTGAAAGCCGACGCGGAAGCGAAGCTCGGGGAAAAAATCGCGCAGGCGGTCATTACGGTGCCGGCGTATTTCAACGACTCGCAGCGCAACGCGACGAAGGACGCAGGCAAGATCGCGGGTCTGGAAGTTTTACGCATCATCAACGAGCCGACGGCGGCATCGCTTGCCTATGGCCTCGACAAGAAGAAGGACGAGAAGATTGCCGTTTACGATTTGGGTGGCGGCACGTTCGACATTTCCGTTCTCGAAATTGGCGACGGCGTTTTCGAAGTGAAGGCAACCAACGGCGATACCCACCTTGGTG
>QHQU01000172.1 GCA_003219925.1 Verrucomicrobiota bacterium | reverse complement strand
GGCCAGCGCTTTCTTTACATTGTCCTCAAAACTCTCTTCAATGTTGAGAAACACAACCTGACCGCGCGGCGTCATGATATCGCGCACGACGCGTCGGCGCAGATCGAGCGCGTTTACCAGCAAATCGCGACCGAGAGGTGATACCTCTTCGGATTCCTCGCTTTGATCCAAAATCAAGCGCAATTCTTCCTCGCTGTGTGCCAGCTCAGTCGCGGCTACTCGTTTGATTCGAAGAAGACGGACAAGAAGAAGATTGGATGATTTGTGGAGCAACCAGATGGCGGGACGTAAAAGAAAATAAAATGCGTTGAGGGGTCGCGCCAGCGCGAGGGCGACGGGAAGGGGATTGCCAATGGCAATGTATTTCGGTGCCAGCTCACCAAAGACGATGTGGAGAAAAGTAATTCCGACGAAGGCGAGCGCGATTGAAATGGACCTTACTACGGCTTCAGAGTGAATGCCGGCGAGCGCGAAAAGAGGTTGCAACATTTCAGCGAGATATTGTTCGCCCAGATACCCGAGCGCGAGACTGGCCAGAGTGACGCCGAGTTGGGTCGCCGAGAGATAGGCGTCAAGATGCGCACGAATGTGTTTGGCGAAACTGGCGCGCACATTTCCTTCTTCCGCTAACGCGTCGAGCTGGCTGCTGCGGACTTTAACGATGGCAAACTCGCAGGCGACAAAGAATCCGTTCAGCGCCACCAGGACCGCAATGACCAGCAGTTTCAAAAACACTGAAATCGCCGAATCCCAGTGATCGGTCACGGCCGTAATTAGAGCCAACCACAGAGCAAAAGATGAAAATGAAATACTCATCGCGCGGATGCAGCCCGGCATCCGGACCCCCAACTCCAACCCTTACCAGCTAGACTTGGTGACGCCGGGAATCAATCCACTCGACGCCAGCTCACGAAACGTCAGCCGTGAAATCTTGAACCGTCGGATAAATGCGCGTCGCCGGCCGGTAACCTGGCAACGATTAACCACCCGCATCGGACTGGCATCGCGAGGCAGTTGCGCGAGCCCGGCATAGTCCTTCTTTGCTTTCAGCTCCGCCCGCAGCGCGGCATATTTCTTGACCGTCGCGCGTTTGCGTTCGTTGCGGTTGACCCAGGAGGTTTTCGCCATAAAGGAACGCGGAAGGTAGCGGAAAAACCGCTGGAAGCAAATCTTTCCACGGGCGCTCCAGCGCTGACGACCGCAAATTGAAGATGTTCCTTTTACCTCGAAACGAAATCCCGGAAACGCCGGAGGCCTTGGCTCAGGCGATCGAAGAAGGATTGCGCACCTTTGTCTCACGTCCGGACAAAATGGTCGTCGTGCGCGGCGGCGAAACATCGGCGCTGGATTCAATCGCGGTCGATTTATCCGGAGCCACGATCGATCATCATCATCGTCCACCACCGCTTGACTCTTCGGAAGCGATTCCAGCAATGGCGGTGCGTCACATTTATGTTTCAGGCGAGCCAATTAGTATCCTCGGGGTCGACTTCAGTTTTCAGTTCGAAGCTTCTAATGTCGAACTATATCAGAGGGTTCAGCCTGAAGGGAAACTGTTGCTCATCATGCATCGTGCAAAGGACGGGAACATTCGCTTCGAGATTTCTCGCGCAGCGGCTGAAAGGATGATCATGAAAGGCGCGAGCAAGGTTGCGGAAAAACAAGGCGTTGTTGTCGACAAAACTCAACTCGAGTTGACACCGCGGGGTCCGCGCGCCCTCGACGGAAAGCTCACCGTCTCAGCGCACAAACTCATTTTTCATCCCGTGCTTAGTCTGGCGGGCACATTTGCGGTCAGTGAGGATCTCGTCGCTACCGTCTCCAATCTTAAATGTCACGGCGAGGGACCGATTGCGGCACTTGCCTGCGCCGCCATCACCCCTTCCTTTTCCAAAATTGAACGGCGTACCTTTCCATTATCCGCTCTGCCGCTGGGTGAAATGAAATTGCGCGATCTCGCAATCGATGCCGCTAACGAACAAGTCGTCGTCCGAGCGCGATTTGGTTCACTGTAAGAGACGATGCTGATCCGAATCGGCTACGATATCTCCTTCGAGCTCGCGAATCCAACGCCGTTGATCACGATGCTCTATGTCCATCCTTCAAGACGAAAGGACTTGCGGGCGGCGGAAGAGATCACGGTCGCGCCAGATGTGCCAGTCCACACCTACCAGGATAGTTTTGGAAATATTTGTGGCCGCCTGCTCGCGCCAGCGGGGACGGTGCGATTCACACTCGACACCGCCATCGAGGACAGTGGCCAGCCCGATGCGGAATCGCCCGAGGCGGCGCAGCATAATATTGAAGATTTACCAGACGAAGCGCTCCGTTTCTTGCTTCCGAGCCGTTACTGTGAAGTCGATAAACTAGGCGATGAAGCGTGGCGACTTTTTGGTCCGACACGGCCAGGCTGGTCGCGGGTGCAAACGATCTGCGATTGGGTGCACAACCACATCACCTTTGGCTATCACTTCGCCGATCCGCAAAAAAGTGCGCTGGAAGTTTATCGCGATGGCAAGGGGGTCTGCCGCGATTTCATGCATCTTGCGGTTACCTTTTGCCGGTGCCTCAATATCCCGGCGCGCTATGTAACCGGTTACCTAGGCGACATCGGGGTTCCACCGGCTCCTTACCCGATGGACTTCAGCGCATGGTTTGAAGTTTTCCTCGGCGGGAAATGGCACACCTTCGACGCGCGTCACAACCAGCGACGCATCGGCCGTATTCTCGTGGCAGTTGGTCGTGATGCCGCTGACGTGGCGCTAACGACAAACTTCGGCAGCGCTAAGCTGCTCAAATTTCACGTTATCACCGAAGAAGTGAAATAGTTGTGTAACGCTCAGGCGAGCCGGGCATTATTAGCCGGTGCGATCTGCTCAAGCACGGTGCGCAATTGCGCGAAATCTATCGGCTTGGTCAGATGATAATCGAAGCCGGCATCGCGTCCGCGCCTGACATCCTCCTCCTCGCCATCAGCTGTTAGTGCCACGGCGGTGAGATGCTGCCGCCGTTTTGCTTCACGAATGACCTCGCATCCGCTACCGTCGGGCAGGGCAAGATCGCTTACGATGGCGTCGAAGTGCTTCGCTCTCAAGAATGCAAGTGCGCTTTCCACATTGTCGGCGGCGGAAATGGAATGACCGAAGTGCCCGAGCAAGCCAGTCAAGACACGGCGGGTATCGCCGTGGTCTTCGACCACCAGTATCTGCAAGGTCATAAGTCCGGGAAAACTAGCCGTGGCCACGACTGCCTCGCCTGTTACCACAATCGGAATAACCGTGCCGGTTGGTTGTTTCGCAGGCAGGAAATTTTATCCCCGTGCCTCCGCAGCTGGGCGACTTAAGAAATGCTCGAGCGAGCGACTTAGGATATTGAGGCGCGCTTAGCGCTTACTCAAACGGATGAAAAGGACCACGCCCAACACAATGAAGAGGAGGTTCGGAAACCAGACCAGCAATTCCGGATGAACCTTTGGATTGCCCCTAAGGGTATCGGCGATGATCACAAAAAGGAAATAAGAAATGGCGATGACCAGGCTGAAAAGAAAACCGATGGTGGTTTCCCGCCGATGCGCCGTGACGCCAAGCGGCACGCCAACGAGGGCAAAGGCCACGCAGGAAAACGGAAAGGAAAATCGTTTGTTCAACTCAGTCCTGCTGGCACTCCGCTCCCGTTTGTTTGCGCTCTTTAGTTGATCGACCAGCTGGGTAATCGACAGAGCCGAGCGACTCGGTCGCTTCTTCTCCTTTTCGTAAAGCTCGTCGAGACTGATCGGAAGAGTTCCCTCAGCCATGCTGATGCCATCTCGAATTTTGCGAAGATCGAGTGGATTTTTTTCATCGCGCTGCTGATAACGCGCGTCGTAAAGGCGCATCAGAATCCGCTTGTTTGGCAGATCCGCTTCCAGCATTCCCGTGCGGGCAAAGGTCACCCGCACCGGCAATGACTGCTCATTCATTTCAAAAACCGTAATGTTCTCGAGTTTATTGCCGTCTTTCTT
>QHQU01000171.1 GCA_003219925.1 Verrucomicrobiota bacterium | reverse complement strand
GTCCGGCAAGGAGGGCGCCTCGGCCATTTCGCAAAATGACTGGTAGAAAACCGGCATTCCCGGAAAAACGTTCGCGCGAGTCGCGGCGAGGCCGTCGATAATGGCCCGCGGTATCCGATCGTTGCTGAGCACAAGCGAAACGCCGCGCGCGATGAGCGGCGTCAGCAAATTGCTAAAGCCATAGGAATGTGAAATTGGGATGACGCCAAAATTCAAGTCGCGCTGGCTGATGCCCATCGTCTCGCAAATGTTCTCGCAATCGGCCAGCAATTGTTCGCTGCGAAAACGGACTGCGCGCGGGACGGCAGTTGTCCCGGAAGTAAGCTTCAACAGCGAGGGCCGATCGTTGCCCCAATCGTTCGCCGGCCCGTCTTTTGTAGCTGCCGTCGTCCCCGGCGGCAGAATTTGCACGTTTTTGCCGCCAGAGACGGCGGCAGCTACATTGCAGATTTGAAATGCGCTTTGTTTTTGCTCATCGCTAATCGTCTGTTCCAGCGGCAGAACGACAAGTTGCCTCCGCAGGCACGCCAGAAATAGCGACGGCCAATCGGGATGGTTCCCAATTTGAATCGCGCAAACTTGAGCTGGTGGAATCGCCTCCAGCTGACTCGCAAAATGGCGGGCGCTCTCTTCAATTTCAGAAAAGGTGCGCAGGACCCTCCCTTGTGCGTCCAAGATCGCCGCGCGGTCGCGATTCTTTGCGCGGGTAGCTTCCCACGCCTCGAGAATCGGATCTTCTAATGTCGTCCTCACTTGCGAATTTGCCCTTCCGCAGCTAGATTGTTGGCTCGTTTTTGAATATGAAGGCGGACATTCATCCCGATTATCAAGAGACCGACATCGTTTGCGCGTGCGGCGCGGTTTATCACACTCGCTCGACCAAACGAGACATTAGAATCGGCATCTGTGCCGCCTGCCATCCGTTTTTCACCGGCGAACAAAAATTTGTCGATACCGCCGGGCGCGTGGAAAAATTCGCGCGTCGCTACGGTAGCACCAAGGCCGCCCGCGCGGGCAAGGCTTAGCTGAATGTAGAGGCGCTCGCCGCGGCGAGCGCCTGCGCCAGTGGCTGAACACAGCCGCCGCTACAACAACTATGGACTTTGATCTTCTCATTCAACGTAAACGCGAGCGTTTCGAACAACTCGAACGCGAAATCGCGGATCCGTCCCTTTTTGAAAATCGCAATCGCGCCGGCGAAATCATGCGGGAACACGCGAACGTGAAAGCCTTGCTCGCGAAATGGAACGAGTTGTCGAGCGCGCGAATGCAACTGGCAGACAATCGCGAACTGGCCAATTCGACCGACGCCGACCTCGCCCAAATGGCGAAGGAAGAAATTCCCGCCCTCGAAGAACGCGTCGCCAGATTCGAACGCGAGATGCAGTTGGCATTGCTTCCACCGGATGAAAATGAAAATCGCGACGCAATCATTGAAATCCGTGCAGGCACTGGCGGAAGCGAGGCGGCAATTTTCGCGGCCGATTTGTACCGAATGTACAATCGCTATGCCGAGTCAGCCGGATTGAAAATCGAGAGTATGGACTCGAGTCCATCGGAGCTTGGGGGGTTAAAGGAAGTGATTTTCAAAGTGAGCGGCGAGTCGGTTTTTCGAAAATTGCGCTACGAGAGTGGAGTGCACCGGGTCCAGCGTGTTCCCGCAACCGAGGCGCAGGGGCGCATTCATACCAGCACCGCCACGGTCGCGGTCTTGCCGGAGGCCGAGGAAATCGATCTGGAATTAAAACCGGAAGAGCTTCGCATTGAAGTTTGTCGCTCCGGCGGACCGGGCGGTCAGGGCGTAAACACGACCGATTCTGCAGTGCAGATTTTGCATATTCCTACGGGGACAATCGTACGCTGCCAGGACGGACGGAGTCAGCAAAAGAACAAAGAAAAAGCGCTCAATGTTTTGCGCTCCCGTTTACTCGAGACCAAACAACGTGAAGAAGCGGAGAAATACGCGGCCCATCGCCGGAGTCAGATCGGATCGGGTGGTCGTGAAGAAAAAATCCGGACTTACAACTTTCCGCAGAACCGCGTCACCGACCACCGCATCGGGCTCACTCTTTACAACCTGGACCGGTTTATGGAAGGCGAGCTCGAGGAAATGATTTCAGCACTGCAAGCTGCCGATCTGGCCGAGCGATTGAAAGACAGCGCGCTGAGCGCGTAATGGAAACTCGTCTTGCGCCTTTATTGATTGTCATTCCGAGCCGCACAGACGGCGAGGAACCTCGCATTGCTCGCTCACGATTTCTTCGTCGGAGAGGTCCTTCGCCGTCTGTGCGGCTCAGGATGACCGCACTCGGGGCGCGGGGCATATGACGGTGCTCGACGTCCTTCAATCCACCACCGCTTACTTCAAAAAACGCGGAATCGAAAATCCGCGCTTGAACGCCGAACATTTGCTGGCGCACTCGCTCGGGCGGAAAAGGCTCGATGTTTATCTCGAGTTCGAGCGCGATTTGGCCGAGCCCGAACTGGCGCCATTACGCGAGCTCGTCCGCCGGCGGGGGCAAAACGAGCCGCTCCAACATTTGCTCGGCACCATCGAGTTTTGCGGGAACATCTTTCTCTGCGACGAACGCGCGCTCGTTCCGCGACCGGAAACGGAAGAATTTGTCGGGCTGGTTGAATCGAGAATCATGAATCGAGAATCGAGAATCGTCGATCTCGGGACTGGTTCGGGGGTAATTGCACTGTCGCTGGCGAAAAAAATTCCTGAGGCGAAAATCACCGCCACTGATATCTCGGACGACGCGCTCTTGCTGGGACATGAAAATGCCGTCCGGCTCGGCATCTCGGGCGTTCAATTTCTCCAAAGCGACTTGTTAGAGAATGTTGATGGGAAATTCGATCTGATTGTCGCGAATCTGCCCTACATTTCGCGGCATGATCGCGACCAGCTTGCACCCGAAGTTTTACGCGATCCGGAAGTCGCCCTTTTTGCCGGCGAGAAGGGCGATGAAATTATTCGCCGATTGATTGAGACGGCGCCGTTGCATCTGAACGGCGGAGGCTTGCTCGCGCTGGAGATCGGACTGGGCCAGGAGGCCGCCCTAATTGACCTTTTGCGCCAGAAAAATTACCGCGACATCGAGGCGAGAAACGATTATTCAGGTAGAACGCGTTTTCTCTTCGCCCGGTATGGATAAGATACTTGTGCATGGCGGGAATTCTCTCGCCGGTTCCATCAAGATCAGCGGTTCGAAGAACTCCGCCCTCCCCATTCTGGCCGCGACCCTGCTGACTCGGGAGCCGTGCACGATTCATCGCGTGCCGGACCTGAGCGACACGCATTACATGTTGCAAATCCTCACTCATCTCGGCGCTCAGGTGGAACGCGCCAGCGGGATTGTCACCGTCACCGCCGACAAAGTGCAATCGGTCGCGCCGTATGACGTTGTGCGAAAAATGCGGGCCTCGGTCGGCGTGCTCGGACCGCTCCTCGGGCGGTGCAAGGAAGCGACCGTTTCCCTGCCGGGAGGTTGCGTCATCGGCGATCGGCCGATCGATTTGCACTTGAAGGGATTCGAAGCGCTGGGCGCGGCGGTGCGAGTGGAAAGCGGCAACGTGAAGGTTTTTGCCCCGAAACTTGCCGGCGCGGTGATTAATTTGCGGGGCAAATTCGGACCAACTGTGCTCGGGACCGACAATGTGATGATGGCCGCCGTTCTTGCCGAAGGCACAACTGTAATCGAAGGGGCGGCGCAAGAGCCGGAAGTGTGTGATCTGGCTGATTTTCTCAATAAGATGGGCGCGAAAATTGAGGGCGCCGGGACCCGAAGAATAATCGTCGAAGGCGTTAGTGAATTACACGGGGCCGAGCACTACATTATCCCCGATCGGATTGAAGCGGGCACCTTTCTGGTGGCGGGCGCGATAGCCGGCACCGGAGTGACCGTCAACCGAGTTGAGCCCAAACATCTTACGGCGATTACTGATGCGCTGAGCGGTTGCGGATTCAAAATCGAGGCGAAGAATCAATCCATAACCGTTTCACCAAATGGTGCACCCAAACCGTTGGAAATCACGACGGAACCCTACCCCGGGTTCCCGACTGATATGCAGGCGCAAATGTGCGCGCTGCTTTCCACCACTGAAGGAATCAGCGTGATCACGGAGAATATTTTCCCGCAGCGTTACATGCACGTCGCCGAGCTGAAACGGATGGGGGCCGAGGTGCAAATGGAAGGCGCCACCGCAGTGATCCAAGGCGTGGAGCGCTTGACCGGCGCGCCGGTAATGGCGAGCGATCTGCGCGCCTCGGCCGCATTGGTGCTGGCGGGACTGAAGGCCGAAGGAGTTACTGAGGTGAGCCGCGTTTATCATATCGATCGCGGCTACGAACATCTCGACGAAAAATTGAGCGAACTCGGCGCGCACATCGAGCGCGTCAAAGCCTAGGAGAACGGCCGCGTGGGGCGCTGCGCACATATTGTCATCCCGAGCGCAAGCGAGGGACCTCACCAACGCTCGTTGCTCACACAAACCGGTGTCCTCATCCGACCCCGATTGTGAGATCCCTCGTCGTCTGCGCGACTCGGGATTACATGCGGTGAAGACTGCGAGCCCCTTGCTTGCGTTCGATCAAAACAAGCGAGACGCTCCTTGAAATATGGAAACAACTCAACCTCCTCCCACGCCGACTTCGTCAGCTGATATCCGCACCTGGAACGTTCTTTGCCATGCCAGCGCGCTCCTGGGATTCTTTTTTCCATGGGCCGGTCACATCCTCGCGCCTTTAATCGTGTGGCTAGTGAAACGCGGCGATTCTCCCGAAATCGATGCCCACGGCAAAGAATCGGTCAATTTCCAGCTTACGATGCTCATTTACTCAGTGATCTCTGGCATTCTGTGTCTGGTGCTGATCGGATTCGTTTTGCTCGCCATCCTGCACGTTCTCAATGTCGTCTTTGTCATCATCGCCTCCATCCGTGCGAGCGAAGGAAAGTTTTATCGGTATCCTCTAACGATCCGTTTTCTGAATTAGAAATCGCGGTCTCGCAAACTACGCGAGTCAACGAGCGCTCTGCCCATAGGCGACGCCTACCTCGCCATGAACTTTCGATTGTTCAGTGCGCTGCAACATTGGATCGGAGTTCTCAGCTTGCTGCTGAGCGGCGCAGCCGGTTTCGAAAATCGCAAGTGCGAGAAGTAAACAATGTAGGGGTCGCACAAAGTATTCCGCGTTAGTGTTCCTTAGGAAGCTGAGTCCAATGTCGACCGAGAAGATAACTGAGCCTTCGACTACTAAGATTGTCATTTCGTTCATTGTGCCGGCTTATAACGAAGAAGCGGAACTGCCGGGAACGCTTCACGCAATTCGTTCTGCCGCTGCCGGTTATGAGCACGAGATTGTGCTGGTGAACGATGGATCGACCGACGCGACGGGCGCAATCGGCGAAGAATTCGGGGCGCGCGTGATTTCGATCGAGCGCCGGCAAATCGCAGCCGCGCGTAACGCCGGAGCGGCCGCCGCGCGCGGAAACGTTTTTATTTTCGTCGACGCTGATACTCGGATCGGACCGGAACACTTGCGCGGCGCAGTCGCAGCACTCGAGCGCGGTTGCGCCGGCGGCGGTGCGCGCCTGTCCACTGATCGTGAAATTCCGCTTTGGGGCAGAATCTTTTTTCGCGTTTTTACTACGCTGTATTTCGGACTCAACCTCGGCGCCGGCGCGTTTCTCTTTACCACGCGCGAGAATTTTTTTGCAGTCGGCGGCTTCGACGAAATTTATTTCGCGAGCGAAGAAATCTTTTTCACCATCGCGCTGAAACGCCTGGGCCGATTCAGGCTGTTGCGCGAACCAGCCATTACTTCCGGTCGAAAACTGCGGATGTATTCAGGGTGGAAAATTTTTACCCGCTCTCTTTCTTTGATTTTCGGCGGGGCGCGCGGAGTGATGTCGCGAAAAAAGCTCGACATGTGGTACG
>QHQU01000170.1 GCA_003219925.1 Verrucomicrobiota bacterium | reverse complement strand
CGCACTACGGCGAGCGATGACGCAATCGAATTTCCCGCCATCGATCCTTGCCTAACGAAGATGCGGAAAGCTTTCGATTTGGAAAGAATCAAGGACAACTGGGGCGAGACATTGCGGCAGATTAGTGAAACGCAATTTAATGAAGGTGGAAATCGCGTGGGGGTTCCTTTACTGGCCGGCGAGCGTTACCTTGGCTTGATTATTCTGGCAGATCGCGTCAACGGCATTCCCTATACCGTGGAAGAGCTCGAGCTGTTGGACTGCATCGGCGATCAGGTGGCTTCCAGCCTGCTCAACCTGCGCCTCGCCAAAGAAATCATGCTCGGCAAAGAGCTGGAAGCGTTTCAAACCATCTCGGCTTTTTTTGTGCACGATCTCAAAAACGCGGCGTCCATCCTTAAGCTGACACTGCAGAACTTACCGCTGCATTTCGATGATCCCGTTTTTCGTCAGGACACACTCCGTTCGATCGGGGCAACAACCAACCGCATCAACCAGATTATTGAGCGATTGGGAGTGCTCGGAAGCAAGCTCGAGCTTCGGCCTTCGGCAGTTGATTTAAATCTGGTGGTGGAGCAGGCGATTGAAAATGTCAATGGACCGCCCGGGATCGAGTTTGCCACGGAATTTAAGCCCCTGCCAAAACTCATGGCCGATAGTGACCAGCTGCGCAGCGTTGTCACGAACCTCCTCTTGAATGCGCGAGACGCGGTGGGCGAGGGCGGACGGATCGAAGTTAAGACCGGCTCCCAAGATGGCTGGGTTGCGCTTTCCGTCTCCGATGATGGTTGCGGAATGACCCCATCCTTCCTGCGCGATTCCTTGTTTCGGCCGTTTAAGACGACGAAAAAGAAAGGATTGGGAATCGGGATGTTTCAAAGTAAGATGATTATCGAAGCGCACCGCGGCAGTATTCGAGTAAAGAGCGACGTGGGGAAGGGGACAACCTTTCAGGTGCTCCTGCCGCTTACCTTTGGCGAATAATGAATCCGGTTCTACTGCTTGTTGACGACGACGAAGCAATTCGCACCCAAATGAAATGGGCGCTTAGCGCTGACTACGAAATTGTCTTGGCGGAGGACCGCGCCGGAGCGGTCGAGAACTTCAAAAAGAAAAAGCCGGCAGTTACTTTGCTCGACTTGGGATTACCGCCGCGGCCGGCGGATCCGGACGAAGGTCTCGCGACGCTGGCAGAACTAAAAGCCGTCGATGAGATGGCGAAGGTTATCGTTATCTCGGGACAGGGAGAAAAGAAGAACGCGCTGGAAGCGGTTGCAGCCGGCGCCTACGATTTTTTGTGTAAACCGGTAGATCCGGATGAGCTAAAGCTACTGTTGAAGCGTTGCATCTATCTGGCTGACCTGGAGCGAGAGTATCGAAAGGCAAAGGAAAGTCAGCAGGTAAACGTTTTTGAAAATATGCTGGGAACGAGCCCGCAAATACAGGGCGTTTTTTCCTTTATTCGCAAGGTCGCAACCACAACCGCGCCCGTACTTTTACTGGGCGAAAGTGGGACGGGCAAAGAAATGGCCGCCTTGGCGATTCACCGGCGTGGCCCGCGCAAGGAGGGACCATTTATCCCGATTAATTGCAATGCGATCCCCGAGAACCTGCTTGAGAGCGAACTGTTCGGCCATGAGAAAGGTTCGTTCACCGGCGCAACCGCGCAGCGAGTAGGATTGGTGGAAACAGCGAACGGAGGCACTTTGTTTCTCGATGAAATTGGGGAATTGCCTCCAAGCATCCAGATAAAGCTTCTCCGCTTTTTGCAAGAGCACCGCTTTCAACGAGTAGGTGGGCGACAGGAGTTGACGAGCGATGCCCGAGTCATCGCCGCGACCAACGTCGATCTGAAAGCCGGGATAAACCAGGGATCATTTCGCGAAGATCTGTACTTTCGGCTGGCGGTGTTGGTGATTAGTCTGCCGCCTTTGCGGGAGCGTCGGGACGATGCCGTCCTGCTGGCGCAGGAGTTTCTGCAAAAGTACGCCGCCCAAAACGGCAAGGCCAATATCGCCTTTGTGCCGGAGGCTTTGCGGGCAATTAACCGCCATCCTTGGCCGGGAAACGTCCGGGAGTTGCAGAATCGGATCAAGCGTGCGGTCATTATGGCAGATAGCAAACGAATTACCGAGAAAGACCTCGAGCTATCGACCGGAATCGGTTTTTCTTCAACCACGCTGAAAGAAGCGCGCGAAAACGTGGAGCGGGAAATGGTCCAGCGTGCGTTGAAACGCAACCTTGGCCGGATTAGTTCGGCGGCGGCGGAGCTGGGAATAAGCCGGCCAACCTTATATGAGTTGATGGAAAAGCTCGGGATCTCGCGCGAGTAAGTAGTGGGCGATAGTCTCAATAGGTAACAAGAAATGTATAAATCACCCATTCAAATCCTCCGCTTAATCGCAATCCTGGTGATGGTGCTGGTTACATGCAGTTGCACTTCTGAGATGAAGAAGTCCCGTTACCTGGCGCGCGCAGAGCGCTACTTCAAAGCCGGGGAGTATGACCAAGCCAAGATTGAATATTTAAAGGTCTTCCAGATTGATTCAGGCAATGCGGTCGCCTACGCTCGTTGCGGGGCAATGTGGGCGGACGAAGGGGTCCCCCTGCGGGCGGGGGCGTTTCTCTTGAAAGCGCGCGAGCTCGCTCCCGAGGATTTGGACAATCGCTACAAACTTGCCTTGGTTTATCTCCAGGTAGGGCAGGCGAATGAGGCTTTCAAGGAAGCGACCGAGATTTTGAAGCAAGCCCCCGCGAGCGGACCGGCCCTGGCTATTCTGGCGGAGACATCCGTTACTCCGGAGCAACAGCAGGCGGCAGAACAGGAGCTCCGGAAATTCCCGCAGCACGACAACCCTTACGTTGAAGTAGCTAACGCAGCGTTGGCGCTCCGTAAAGGAGACTTGGCCAACGCCGAAGTGGCATTGAATCACGCACTGTCCCTTGATCCGAAATGCATGCAGGCGCATATCGGACTGGCCCAGGTATCGCTAACCAAGAAAGATAACGCGCGAGCCGGGCAAGAACTTAAAGCCGCGGCAGACCTCTGCCCGGTTCGATCTCGAGAGCGATTAACTTATGCCGAATTCAAAATGCGGATAGGTAACACGGAAGAAGCAAAAAGTTACCTTCAAGATCTCACTAAGCAGGCGCGCGACTTCATCGGCGCATGGGTTCTTCAGGCGAGACTCGCGCAATCGGATAAGAAGTACGATGAGGTAGCAGCGCTGCTCCAAAATGTTTTTAGTCGGGATCCCGATAACATCGAAGCGCGAGTGATCCAGGCGCAGGCCCTATTAGGCAAGGGCGACATCAAACAGGGAACCGAGATACTTGAGCGCGCGGAGAAATCATTCGAAAACAACCCATTGATTAAGTATCAGCTTGCGCTCGCCTACATTCAGGGCCGGAACGCGTCTCAAGCGATAAACGAACTGGAGCAAGCGATTAAGATCGCGCCCAAGTACGTCGAAGCTATTGTCCTCCTGGCCCAAGTGCGTCTTCGTGCCGGCGATCCGCAATCTGCCATCGCGCCGCTGGAAGCAGCATTGCGGCTCCGGCCGGATCTGATCCAAGTCAGAATGATTCTGGCCGATGCCTATCTGGCTGTGGGCCGTTCAGAAGAGGCGGCTTCTCTAATTCGCGAGCACATAAAGCAAACGCAAGATTCGCAATCGTACCTGGTTCTGGGAATGATTTTAAAGAAACAAAAGAAGAACGATGAATCGCGCGAAGCATTCGAAAAGGCACTCAAGCTTAGTCCAGAAAATGTGGTCGCGATTGATCAATTGGCGGATCTCGACCTTGAAGCCGGCGCATTTTCCGCTGTCCATCAAAGGGCGGATGCGCTCCTGCAAAAAGAGCCGAAATCCGCCCCTGCTTATTTCATCCACGGCAGAAGCTATGTAATAGAGAAAAATTTTGCGGCAGCCGAGGCCGCGCTTAGGAAAGCAATTGAGCTCGATCCAAATCTAGCG
>QHQU01000169.1 GCA_003219925.1 Verrucomicrobiota bacterium | reverse complement strand
CGATCCGCGCAAAGATGTGGATGGATTTCATCCGCTCAATGTCGCGAAGCTTGCGCTCGACGACGACACCGGTTTTGTCCCGTGCACCCCCCTCGGTTGTTTGCGTCTGCTCAGCGAAACCGGCGTTGCCCTCTCCGGCGCCAATGTCGCCGTGCTCGGTCGCAGCATGATCGTCGGAAAGCCAATGGCGCTTTTGCTCATGCGAAAGGGCATCGACGCAACCGTCACGGTGATCCATTCCCGCACCAGGAATATTGTTGAAATTTGCCGGCGGGCCGACGTGATCATCGCCGCCATCGGTCGTCCACATTTCGTTAGAACGGAATTTGTTCGTGAAGGAGCGACCGTGGTTGATGTCGGAATCAATCGGGTGGAGGACGCCGCTAGCGAGCGAGGTTACAAACTCGTCGGCGACGTCGATTTCGAAAGCGTTTCGAAAGTAGCCGGTGCGATTACTCCCGTTCCCGGCGGGGTCGGCCCGATGACGATCGCGATGCTGATGTCAAACACGATCAAAGCGTGCCGGCAAATCTGTGAGTTGTAGCTGCCGCCGTCCTCAGCGGCGGAGATCCAGGTCTCTGCCGCCGGTGACGGCGGCAGCTACAACTTCACCGTCATCCCGAGCGCAGTCGAGGGATCCAGCAAAAACTACCTTCAAAATTTCGCAACGAGATGCTTCGACTTCGCTTTGGGATGACGAACGATTTTGCGCGTTAAGAGCCCGAGCAGCGCCGGTTGAAAACGTGCGAATTCAAAAAGAATTGATCCCAGCTTTGGCGAAACAACCGCGCTGCGCGCCAGCGCGTTAATCCAGAGGCGGCCACCATACATCGCGGCGTGTTGCGCGGCATAATTGCGCACCGCTTCCGCTGCATCCCCGCGAATCATCTCTTTGGCGGCGGCGGCCGCCAGTTCACCTGAGCGCAACGCATAAAAAATCCCTTCGCCGGTGAACGGCTCGACCACGCGGGCGGCATCGCCCACGAAAAGCACGTTTTCGCGGGCAGGCGGGAGGGCGGAACGCATAAGCGGAGTGATCGTGCGCCAGGTTTGCGTCGACCCGAGATTGAAATACTGCGTGGCCCAATGTTGAAGCGCGCGGATCGATTTCGGCCGTCCAACGAGACAAAGATTCAGCTCAGTATCATTCACTGGGGCCTGCCCGGAATAACCTCCCGGCAATAATTGCAGGACGACGCGATTTCCAAAGTCCCGCGGCAATGAAATATGCGCCTGCAACGCCACGCGTTCCTTCGCGATACGTGGCAGCAGACCGAGCAATCGTGCCACTGTCGAATTGCGACCGTCAGCTCCCACCAACACCCGCGCGCCAAACGCCGCCGTCGCTTCGCTTGTCCTTAACTTCCAGGCGCCATCCGATTTCTCAATCGAAGTCAGCGTGATCGCTTCACGAACTTCGGTACCGAACTCACGCGCCCGCTGCAGGAGGATGGAATCGAACGCGCTGCGTTTGATCGCGATCTCAGCGTTTTCCCCACGCGGCAAGTCGACCCGGAGATGAACGTCACGCACATTGATAAATTCCACCCAATCGAGCGCACCATGCGACAAGACTCGAACGCGTTGATCGATTCCAAGTCGCCGCAAAATTGGCCAACACTCGGGATTCAAACAATCGCCGCACACCTTCTCACGCGGAAATCTTTCGCGCTCAATCAACACCACGCTCAGTCCGCTGGCCGCACAAAAGGCAGCGCAAACCGACCCCGCTGGTCCGCCACCGATGACCGCGACATCGAAAATCTCCATTTCGTTTCAGTGTCCAGGAACAAGCGCATCGTTAAAGCGATTTCGCCCGTCAGGTTTCGGCGTAAGCTCATTAGATCATGAGCTGGTCACTTCCTATTTTTCGGATCGCTGGAATCCAGTTGCGAATTCATATCACGTTTTTGCTGCTGATCGGCTGGCTCGCAGTCGGCTACTACGCACAAGGCGGCTCGGCTATGGCGTTGGGGCGCATTCTCTTTGTCCTCTTGCTTTTTCTCTGTGTCGTTCTGCATGAATTCGGTCATGCTATTGCCGCGAAAAATTTCGGGATCAACACGCCCGACATTACTCTTCTGCCAATCGGCGGGGTAGCACGACTGGAACGAATGCCCGACGAACCACGGCAAGAGTTAATCATCGCGCTGGCCGGTCCGCTGGTGAACGTGGTGATCGCACTCGCTTTGTTCGCCGTTGTTGGTTGGCGTGGATTGGCGGCGCAAGCGATGATGGGAGGATCCGATCTCCTTGCCCAACTGCTCGTAATCAACGTTGTCCTGGTCCTTTTCAATTTGCTGCCGGCATTTCCAATGGACGGTGGCCGTGTCTTGCGCGCGCTTCTCGCCACGCGACTGAGTTATGCGCGGGCCACGCAAATCGCCGCCAGCATCGGCCAGGGCTGCGCATTTATCTTCGGTTTCATCGGCCTTTTTGGAAATCCCCTTCTTCTTTTCATTGCCTTTTTTGTTTATATGGGTGCGTCGCAAGAAGCGGCCCTCGCTCAACTCAAAGATATTTCGCGCAGTTTTCCGGTTTCGAGCGCAATGGTGCGCGAATTCCATTCGCTTCCGCAAAACGCTACCCTGCAGGAGGCGGTGGACGCATTGCTTGCTACTTCGCAACACGATTTTCCAGTGATCGACGAAAGTGGCAACGTTGCTGGTGTTTTGACCCGGCACGATCTCATTGCGGCGTTACGTAAACACGATCCGCAGATTCGAGTTGCCGACGTGATGCGGCGCGATATTCCGACGGTGACGACCGGTACACGTTTTGAGGAAGCGTTTCGCATCATGCAGGAGTGCAATTGTCCGATGGTGCCGGTGCTGGATGGGATGAAGCGATTAGTCGGTTTGCTGACCCCGGAAAATGTAACCGAACTGATGATGGTTCATTCGGCCATGCCGCAGCGAAGCGCGGCGTAAAGTCGGCCAGCGGCACTTTCAGGGCGCCGCTAATTGACCAGACGGGCTTTTCGAAATCGTCGTTGGGTTGTCGATTTTCCCAGCGAGCGGAAGAATTGGATTACAATTAAGATTAAGATTGGGAACAGGAGCCACGTCATTGATGGCCGGCGTGAAAAAAGCGAAACCAGATCTAACGAAAAAAGTTCATGAGGTGCCCCATAAGCCGGGGGTGTATCTGATGCGCGACCGTTTCAACCGCGTCATTTACGTCGGCAAAGCGCGCGACCTGCGCAAGCGAGTTGGTTCTTATTTTATGCCATCGAAAGTGGCGGTGGCCGATTTGAAGACCCGCGCCATGCTCGATGCGGTTTGGGATTTTGAAACCCACACCGTGCAGAGCGAAGCGGAATCAATTTTGCTCGAAGGCAAACTGATCAAGGAATATCGCCCGCGTTATAATGTTTCTTTCCGGGACGATAAACGTTTTCTGCTGGTAAAGGTGGATCAGTCTGAGGAGTGGCCGCGTTTTCGTCTCGCCCGTTTCAAGAAGGATGACAACGCTCGTTATTTTGGGCCCTATGCACATGCCGGCGCGCTCCGGCAAACGTTGAATTTTATGCGCAAAAAATTTGGGGTGCTCACCTTCGGTCGCGGCTCGCCGACGGAACGGGAATTGAAATCGTCGACCTACCAGGTGCCGATGAAATTAAGTGAAATCACGCCGGAGATTTATCGCGAACGTGTCGCACAGGCCTGCGAATTTCTCGAAGGACATTCCCGCGAAATGATGGCGGAGTTGGAAAAACAAATGCGCGCACAAGCGGAAAAGCTCGATTTCGAAAAGGCGGCCGAATTGCGCAACATGCTTGATGACTTGCGACGCACTACGCGTCCGACGCGCCGCTTCACCCGCGGCTCCCTCCCGACAACGATCGAGCCTGAGGCCGACCTCCGCGCCTTGGCCGACGCTCTGCAACTGCCGAAGATTCCGCGGGTGATGGAATGCTTCGACATCTCCAATATCAGCACCACCCATGTCGTCGCATCGATGGTCTGTTTCCGTGACGGCATGCCGGACAAGAATTGTTATCGTCGTTATCGGATTCGCACCGTCGCCGGCCAGGATGATTTCGCCAGCATGGCGGAAGTGGTACGGCGAAGATATTCTCGGATTTTGCTCGAAGCGCGTGAAGCAAATCCCGAAGCGGCCGAATTTTCCCAGGAAAACCCGGCGGAAGCGATCCATCGACTGCGTCATCGAGATCAGGTTCCGTTGGATAACTTACCGGTAACGCCACAGGATCCCTC
>QHQU01000168.1 GCA_003219925.1 Verrucomicrobiota bacterium | reverse complement strand
CGGGGACCTTTTTGCCGGAGGCGGCATTTTTTCCGGTGGCGCTCCGACTGCGATAACAGTAAGCGGAAATCTCAGCGCGCCAGGTCTGGTTGCGGGCACGGTTAGCGTGGGCGGTGAGATGAAGATCGCAAACATAACCGGAACGTCCGTCTCCGGGGTAGCGGCCAACACCATCAATGCGGGTAGCATTCTGATGATCAATGCGCCCGCCTTCTTCCCCAACTATCTTATTAGCAATGACCGGAATGGAGTTACGCCGTCTGATTTTATTCTCACCACCGGTTCTCTCACCAGCGTGGGACCACGAATTCCGATGATAAACGCAAATGGCACCAGCGCGTTCAGCGATCCGAATTCCAATCCGGGCAGCGGCGGCAACATTAGTCTGATCGTAAACACAGGGCTGATCGTGGGGCCGCAGGGCGATCTTTCATCCATCACCGCGAATGGCGGTAATTTTAATTTCGGCGGCGCTTACGGAGGCGGCAATGGCGGAGCGATTAACATCACCGCAGCCGGTCCGATCACGATCGATTCGCCGATTGAAGCAACGACCGGTCGTGTTCTTGATGGCACAAGAACGGCCGGCGACGGCGGCGCGATCACATTCAATTCAGTGAATGATGCGGTGGCGATCAATTCGCCTGTGCAAGCTTCCTCGGCCGATCCTGCAATTACTACAGCGCGGCGTCGCAGCGCCAACGGGGGGAACATCACGCTCAAGAGCGGAAAACCAAGTGGTGTTGCCATTAATATCTCCAACACCGGGCAGCTTCTTTCCCTGCTCGATGCGGCTGCGCCTGGTCCCGGTGGGAAAGTGACCATTTTGGCAACCGGCGCCAATAGCAGCGCCAGAGTAAATGGAACGCTTCACGCTGATCGCGGAACGATCGACATTCGCCACACTGGCGATGCCGGGCAGATTAATCTGGGAGGTCCGGGCGCGAGCGACGCCATTGATGCGCATGGTGATGTCATCAAAGTCGCGGCCCTGGGCAACAACGGCGTGCTCACTATCGGCAACGGCATGTTGTCGGCGGACACAACCTTGAAACTTTACTCACCGGGAAGTAACGGCACGGTCAACTTCGTCGCCGACGTCACATTAGGTGGAGCGAGCACGAAGATTATTGCCGGAAATACCGTTAACATTTTCAATGGTGTGGTAGTCACGGTGGGTGGCAACCATCCCGCGAGTGTCTTTACTAATAATGCCAACTACAGCGGCTTTGGCGGGAATGGCTCGCGCACCGGTACTTTTGGCGGAGCCGGGGCAAACAATCCACTGCCACTTAGTCATGCTCCGGCGCTCGACGCTCCTGGCGGTTAGTTAATTCGGTCGGCTTAAGTGGTCGGGCGAGACTCTGTCGAGCCATGAATCTTTCCTGGGCTCTGCTGTAGCGGCGCTGTATGAGCGCCGGATCCTTATAGCTTTTGTCGAAATCGGCGGCTTCTATGACGTCGGAAATGTCGGTGGCGCTTTCGCGCTTTCGCTTCGATTCTGAAACAACCATGAAGTCGATCTTCGACCGTTCGTTGCCACGTGCAGGCTTGGTGCTGCTCTTTGGCTCGGGCGCAATTTTACTGCTGACCGCTGCGGAAAGAAAAGTGGGCCGTGTCACTCAAGTCGTCCGCGACGTCAGGCTGTTGGTTCCGCAGGTCGCTGCCCGTCCAGCACACTTGAACGAGGTTGTCACCGATGGAAGCGCCGTCCACACCGGCGCTGATTCGCGCGCTGAACTTACCTTCGCTGATCTAACCATTACCCGCGTGGGCGCTAACAGCATTTTCTCTTTCGATCAAGATGGTCGGCACGTAAGTGTCGAAAGTGGCGCCATCCTCTTGCGGGTGCCAAAGGGTTCCGGCGGCGCGCGTATTCGCAGCAGCGCTCTTACCGTCGGCATAACGGGAACAACGGTGATGTTCGAATCGCGACCGCGCAATTACAGCAAGCTCATCGTTCTCGAAGGAAGCGGTCAGGCCTGGCTAACGAAACATCCGGGAAAGAAAATTGCGGTGCACGCTGGCCAGATGCTCATCGTCCGACCGGGTGCGGAGCATCTGCCCGGGCCGGTCGATATAGATGAAAATCTCATTCTCCGAACCGCGATCTTAATTACGGAATTCCCACCGCTGCCCAGTCTCGATCTCATGCGCAGCGTAGCTGAAAATCAGAAGAAATCGGGTGAGCCGCTTTTTAACCCGCTCATCGATCCCACCGGTATGGGCGCGCGCGATGTGAATGCGTCAACCCGCTCGCAACCGAACCCGCATCGCACTCCGGGCAACGGACAGCGCAAACCGTAGGCCGCGACCATGCTCGCTGCCTGACCGGGAGCGGCGACTCTCGATCCGTCGGGCGCTTGTGTCTTGCGTAGCTGGGCGACTTGATAGTCTTCTTTCTTAGTTGTTCTTCGCGGATTAGTGGGAACTCGTTCGCGCCGGAATGACCAGAGTCTGACCTACTACCAATTTCTTCGGATTGTCGATCACATTGCGATTGGCATCGAGAATCTGTTTCCAACGCGTCGATGTTTTGTAAAATTTTCGGGAGATCGATGCCAGAGTATCGCCGCGCTGCACCACGTAAGTTTGCCTGGCGATTTCAGCCCCTTTTGTTTTCCCAGGGGTGGGGGATTGTTCAAGTGTAGCGATGTGGCCGCGTCCGCGCGCTTCGTCCAGATCTCTTCGTAACGACAAATTTTCATTCCGTAAGCGAGTTGCTTCGGCGCGCGAAATGAGCGCGTCTCCTGAGAGACTGGTCAGGAGCGCGACCTCATCGCGTTTGACGAAACCTTTCACATCGTTTGCTCGCGGCCCGGTCGGCGCAATGATCAAATAGCGTTTGAAATGATGCAGCGCGTTTAACGGATCGTTCATCTTGTCATCGTAAAGGAGCGCCAGCTTGTAATGCACTTCGGCATCGCCCGGCCGATCTTCCAGCGCAGATTCGTACAAGCTGATCGCGCGCGCGAAATCGCCCGCAACCGCTTTGGACTCTGCATCTTTGAGCTGTTGCGCATGCCGCGGCGTGATCATTCGATCACAGCCGGCACTAATCAACGCGAGTAGCATCCACAAAACGCTTCGATGCATCGCGCACCTGATAACCGCTGCGTTTAAAACTGCAATGTGCAATCAATTGAAAGCTGTTTGAGTTGCTCCGCTTCCATCGCGTGAGTTAACATCTGACGCGCCGGAACACAGACTTTCAGTCTGTGCGCCCAACGGACATTCTGTCCGCTGTCATAATTTTGGCGGTATCCACTTTGTCGTGGTTCAGCGGAGTGTCACTCCGCTGAACGCACAGGCCAGGAGGCCCGTGTTCCGCGCAAACTGGGCTCGACACCGTCTTGCCTGCTCGTGGGTCCGTCCGGATCGCTTTTAATATTTGCGCATCGTCGGATCGACCTCTTCGCGCCAGGCGTCGAGACCACCTTCAAGATTGAGTAAATTTTCGAAACCTTCGCCGCGCAGAAATTCGATGGCACGCGCGCTGCGCACGCCACTCTTGCACATCACGACGGTTGTTTCTGTCCGTGGAATTTCTGTCAAACGATCCGGAATCGTCCCTAGCGGAATCAGTCGTGAGTTTGGAATGCGCGCGATCTCAAATTCGAATGGTTCGCGGACGTCAAGCAAGGCGATTTCCTGGCCACGAGATATCATTTCGTGCAATTTGGTCGCGGAAATACCTTGAACTGTGGAAGCGTTTGAATGGTTGCAAAATTGTTCGTAGTCAATCGGCTCCGTGATGGAGGGTGATTCACCGCACACCGGACAATTTGGATCCCGGCGAATATTAAATTCACGAAACCGCAGCGTTAGTGCATCAACATGCAAGAGACGCCCGAGGAGATTGTCGCCGGTCCCAATAATTAACTTGATCGCTTCCATCGCCTGAATGATTCCGATCAACCCCGGCACGACGCCGAGAACACCTGCTTCGGCGCAGCTTGGAATAGCCTCCGGCGGTGGCGGCTCCGGGAAGAGGCAACGGTAACAAGGCCCACCCAGATGAGGGGCAAAGAGCGAGGCTTGTCCTTCGAATTGGTGGACCGAGCCGTAGATGTTTGGCTTCCTTTCCCAAACGCACACGTCGCTGGAAAGGTAACGCGTCGGCAGGTTGTCGGAACCATCGACTACGATGTCGTAATTGCGGATCAACTCGACGGCGTTGCCGGCGGACAGTCGTGTCGTGTAGGTCTCGACGACGATCGTTGGGTTGATGGCAAGCAAACGCGCGCGCGCCGAATCGGTTTTCTCGCGACCAACGTCGTTCGTTCCATGCAGGAGCTGCCGGTGAAGATTGCTAAGATCAACCGTGTCCTGATCCACGATTCCGAGAGTTCCGATGCCGGCGGCGGCGAGATAAAGCGCTGCTGGCGAACCCAGCCCGCCGGCTCCGATGCACAATACCCGCGCTTCTTTCAATCGGCGCTGACCTTCTTTGCCGACCTGAGAAAGATTGATTTGGCGCGAGTAACGCTGTAGTTCAGCGGTACTAAAATTCATTTCCACAGCGTCTTCGACCGTGTCCTTCGCCATCTGATTCATATTTTAGCACGGTTTTCAATTTCGGTAGAGCCAGGCTGTGCCGAGGCAGTCAATCCGTTGGGGCTCCGCAGAGAGTCGTCCTATCGGGTGACGAGATCCCAATTGATTCCGACCACACGCCTGTTCTCAAAACGTTTCAGCGATTTCGGAAAGACAAGATAACGCACGTCTTTCGCCTGTTTAAAGCCAACAATTCCAAATTCGCTTCCGCTCTCGGTTCGCTGGATTGTCATGATGCGATTGTTTTTAATTGCAGATTGCAGGTGTCGGTCTGCTGATGGCTTTTGCCAAAGCGTGTAAGATTCTGGCCGGCCAGCCTTCTCCACGATTTCTGAGAATCGCTCCGTTTTCACTTTCAACAATTTCATCGCGAAAAAAGTCCGCCAGAGAACTACGGCAAAGAAGGTCAGACTACCGTTGCTGCATTCCTGCCCTGGCGGGGTTCGTAAGCCCTCAGTCCATAGCCCCTGACGGAAGAAAAAGCTTCGTGCAAGATCACGATCGCGCAACCATAACGAGAGAGAGATGAGAATGACGAAATCCGAAACAGTGGCGATGAGACGAGCCTTTTCGGAATTCCCGACTTGTCATTAATTCGCTATTCGCCGTTAGAGTGCCGTCATTTTCCCCGCATTGACAGCATTAGCTGCATTTGGTTCCATCGAGGACGTGAACTGGCTGGCTCTCTGTATCTTGCTCGCTCTGGAATGCTCCTGCACTACGATTGCCAACCGGCGCGATCTTTACAGCCCGCAGCCGTCGCCTGAACTCGATTGGCACCGACAAACAACGACGACGACGACACGCATAGAAGAGACGTTGCCACCACCGCCAAATCGCTAACGTGTTGTAGCCCAGATCGGTGATCCCGATCACACTAATTATCCGAAGGGCAAATTGGCTTTGATCCGCGCGACATCGGTTTCGTGCACGCGACCCATCTTCGCCAGCTGACGTTTTTTCTTTGCGTTTTTGGCGGACATGAGATGACGTCGTGAAGCGCGGGAGCGAAGGACCTTACCCGAAGCGGTCACTTTAAAACGTTTTGCGACCGATTTGCGGGTCTTACTGCGAGCGATCGGCTTAGGCATAGGGCGCGCAAGATAGCGGCGGTCGAGAGGGTGACAACTTCTATTTGCTCTACCCAAATGGATTTAGCTCGATGAACTTGAGCCACAGGATTTTCTTTGGACGGGCGGCAAATA
>QHQU01000115.1 GCA_003219925.1 Verrucomicrobiota bacterium | reverse complement strand
ATCCCTACAAAATCGCGCACGCTTTTTTCCTCCGGAATGGAAAATGCGCTGGCGTCATCTCTTCGAAACCAGAACGCGCTCGATGAGCCGCCATCGAGATTAAGGGCGCGCTGGATTTTGAAATCGCCCAGCGGCGCTGCCAAAATCCTCGCTAGATCGGCCAAAGTGGCGTCGGAACAAAATCCCAACGCAGCGCGATCGCCGGAACCGGTTGCCGCGAAGGTCCGGCGGGCGGCGCGCATCGCTTCCAAACCGCGAACTGATTTTGCAAAATCGACAAGGAATGGGCCGCATTCGATTGCGGCGTTCGGTTTTCGGCGCAGGGAGAATTCAGCGACGCGGAAAATGTGGATGGCGTTGTCGGAAGAAAGCACGCCGCTCATCAATCGGCCGCGGGTCAATCGCGAGGTGACTTTTCCATCAATGATGCGCAGGCCAAGCGGCGCAAAGTTTGGATCAAAATAGCCGCCGTTGATTCCCGCAATGCAATTCGTGCGTCGCATCGCGCCAGACAGGGCGACGCCATCGGCATTATCGATCACGCGCAGCTTGCTCGATTTGGCGGAGAAAAGCGCAAGATCGACAATCGCGCGGTTGTCCGTTTGAGTTTCCGCAAGATCGACATGTCGATGAACAACACGGCCGTCGAATGAACTTTCGTCGCCCGAATTCTTTTCGATCCACTGCGCAGGAGCGAATGTCGCGAGCGCGAGAAAGAGAAACGCCGCGCTAACCTGGATTTTTCGCTCCGTCAGCGAAAAATGCACCCCAGGGGAAGCTACTTTTCGAAGTAGCTGGGTAGCCCAGCCCTTTCCGCGTGGGGCTGAAACGAGTGCCGGTTTAAGTCGAGCAAACACCTGAAAAAAATGCGCGGCCAGTTGGCCGAAAGGGCTGCTCGACTCCCCGTCGAGCGGACATAAAATGTCCGGGGCTAAGTTTTCGCACTGTACTTGTCGATCAAAGCCTGAAAACGCGGATCGCTGCGCAGCGAGTCCCACGCCGGACTAAGTTTGAGAATCTGCACGGTGAGCGCGCTGGGCCGGCCCAACAACCCATCCAGGAGCTCGATTGCCCGGTCGTTTTCGCCCACGATGCCACAAACTTCGGCCACCCCGGCCGTGATTTCCGGGCCGCCAAAAGCGTCTTTAGTCTCCGGAAGTATTTCGGTGGCGCGCCGGGCCTCATTTAAGGCGGCATCTTTTTCTCCAAGATAAGCCAGAACTTTCGCGAGCTGGATACGCAGGTCCGGCGAGTCGGGACTTTGTTTCAGTTGTGCTTCGAGAAGTTCTTTTGCCTTGAGGAGGGCGGCCCGCGCGCCGGCTTCGTCGTGGAGCGCCTTTCGAGCAAAACCAACGAGATAATACTTGGCGCACAAAGCTGCGGGAATCCCTGCGAGAAGACCATCTGACAGGCTTTCCGCTTCGCGCAATCCTTCCTGGTATTTGCGTTCTAAAAGGAAAACGTCCGCTCGCGCGCCAGCGATTCTCAGTTTCTCCTCGTTCGTCATCGGCATCGATTTCACCGCTTGAAACGCTTGTTCAGAAACGCTCAGATCGCCTTTTTCGGCGACGGCGAGCTTCGACTTGATCTCCCAAAGTCCCAAGCCCCCTGGATTTACCTTCAGCCCGCGGTCTATCGTTTTATTCGCGGCATCGAAATTTCGCAGCATCTGGTAATTGAAAGCGAGATTCTGAAACACCCAGCTGTCTTTCGGATTGAGACTGGCCGCTTTCTCAAGATTGGCGGTGGATTCCGGCCATTTTCCCAGGCGACGTTGGATCGCGCCCAGTGCAAAATAACCTTCAGCCTCGTTGGGCAAATCGCGCTGCGCGATTTCGAATTCTTTCAGCGCCGCCTCGAAATCGTTGTCGCCATAATAAAGGGAAAATCCCATCGCCAGGTGCGCTTCGGGCAGGTCGGGCTGTAATTGCAACGCTCGCTGTGCGAGAGCGCGCGCTTTTTCGCGGCGCTCGGTCGTTCGTTCGAAAATATGGACGATCCAGCTTTCCAACTGCGAATAGCGCGCGATGGCGAGAGCAAACATTGGATCGAGCTGAATGGCTCGCTCGTAAAGTTGCTCGCTTTGTTTGAGTTTCTCCAGGTCCTCCATCGCGTCCTGAAGATTGTGCGCCTGGACAAAAGCGAGATAGGCCTCGCCGTTTTCCGTGGGCTTGCGTTCGAGTCGCGATTTTTCCGCGGGCGAAAGCTTGGCCTGGAGCGCGTCGGTGATTTTCTGGGCGAGATCGGTTTGGATTGCAAACACATCGGTCACATCGCGATCGTAATCGCTCGCCCAAATATGCTCGTCACTGTTGGCGTCGATCAACTGCACGTTTACCCGCACCTTGTTGCCGGAGCGGCGGACGCTGCCTTCGAGAATGTTCGAAACCCCGAGTTGCTTGCCGATCTCGCGAACATTCGCAGTCTTGCCGCGATAACCCATGACGGAAGTGCGCGAGATCACTTTGAGGTCACCGATTTTCGAAAGGTTGGTCAGAATGTCATCCTGCATTCCATCGGCAAAGAAGGCGTTCGCCTTGTCGTCACTCAAATTTTCGAATGGCAACACCGCGATCGATTTATCCAGCTTGCGTGCGATCGCGCGGGGGAGGAGAAAAAAACCGGCGGCCGCGGAAATGATCACGCCGGTGGCGACGAGCATAATGACATTGCGGCGACGATGTGCTCCCGGCACGGCGATCGTCGGCGTCGTTTTTATACCCTGCGGAGTAACGTCGAAAGCCCAGGCCAGGATGAGAGCAATCGGAAATCCGCTGAGCAACAGCACAATGACCAGGCGCTGCGACCAGTTTGGCAACTCCCACGCCGGAAAAACCGCCGACGCAATCTGAATAATGCCTCCGGCCACAATGATGTAGGCAACCGCAACGCGATAAACCTTTCGCCGCTTCACCTCCTCGAAAAAGCCGCTCATAAAAACGTGGTCCATTACGTGGCCAGTCGTCCAGTTGTGTTCCCCTCAGCGATAGACAACTATGCTCGCGTCTTGTTGAAGTTAAACGATTTCGGCGGTGACTGCGAGGCCGCCAATCACCACGAATAGTGCACGGTGTAGTGGATCGTCTTTTCTTCGTCTGCTTTGACCGGAACACGAAACTCTATCGTCTGCGCGTTCGTTTTGGTGAACGGATCCGATTTTTCCGTGATTTCCCAGTTGGTCCAGCGAAAGAGATGCTCGACCACGCGAATCTCCACCGGTTCTTTCTTGTGATTGCGGAGCTTGATTTCAATCGATTCGTCGAGCCAGTGATTGGATGAATCTACTTTCACATTGGTACGCCGGCGTTCGCCCACCAGATCGAAAGCGTTGCCGGTAAAGACTCGCAGCGTTTCGTCTTTGGGTGTGTGATCGATCAGATTTTCGCCGGTGAACTCCAGCTGCTTGTCATCGTCCTGTTTGTAAAAACGGACGCGCCCTCTCGGCAGCGGCATGCCGAGATGATTCGCTTCCGAATTTTTGAATTCGCGCATGACCGCGACCTTCGTTTCCATTTCCGTGCCGAGGTCCTGATTGTTGCGGATATTTTCCATTCGATAACCGCGCCACTGGTTCCAATCGATCTTCAGTCCGTCGTAAACGTAAATGCGCTCTGATTTCACGCCGCTGGCGCGAATAAACTCGACCTGTTTTGTCTCGCGATCGCGCAGCGTGGCTGGTCGCCCCAGGGTGTAGAGATGATAGTCTTCGAACGCTTTCTCGCTTACCGGAGGCGCCATCGCGGCGGAGCGCAGTGCCACTGCGTCCATCGCTCCGAATTCTTGCCCTTCGCCACGCTGAATTTTGCTGACGTCCCCCGCCATCAATTTGATTTTTGCATTTTCAAAAGTCTTGCCGCTTTGGTTGTCCATTGTCACCCAGCCAACAAAATCGAGCAGATCGCTTTTCTCCGGGGCGACGATGTTGTAATCGGCTTCCCAACTCATCCCGCCGGTGACGTAAGCAAGCTCGGCGTCCATCTTGGCTGCCTTATCGGCCTGCAACTGCCACTCAATTGTGGGCTTCAAAATTGTGTCGTCTCCGAGCGGCGGAAACAAAGGCTGACCCGGAAGCGCGAAACGAAGTTTCCCATCGACTTCGATGATCGGCTGCGACATGCCGCCGCTTTGATAAGCCATCGCCGA
>QHQU01000114.1 GCA_003219925.1 Verrucomicrobiota bacterium | reverse complement strand
CAAGTCGCGCTGGTTCAGATGCGTTGCGGCGCGAACCCAGAGCAAAATCTGACAAGAGCGATTGAATTTATTCGCGAAGCAGCCAAAGGCGGCGCGGAGACTGTCTGTCTGCCGGAATTATTTCGCTCGCAGTATTTCTGTCAATCGGAGGACCACGACAACTTTTCGTTAGCCGAAAACATCCCTGGATCGTCGACCGACGCGCTGACAAAACTCGCGCGCGAAAAATCCGTTGTCATCGTGGCCTCGCTTTTCGAAAAACGCGCCGCCGGGGTTTATCACAATACCGCAGTGGTGATTGATGCCGACGGCAATATCCTCGGAAAATACCGCAAGATGCACATCCCGGACGATCCGTCTTACTACGAAAAATTTTATTTTACGCCGGGCGATCTCGGTTTTCAGAGTTGGAAAACCGCGCGTGGCAATCTCGGCGTCTGCGTTTGCTGGGATCAGTGGTATCCGGAAGCGGCACGCTTAACCGCGTTGCGTGGCGCGGAAATTCTTTTTTATCCAACCGCCATCGGGTGGCACCCGCGCGAGAAGAAAAAATATGGCGCCGCTCAATTTTCCGCCTGGCAGACGATGCAGCGCAGCCATGCCATCGCGAATGGGTGCTTTGTGGCAGCGGCAAATCGTGTCGGCCATGAAGCGCCGGCCGGGGGCGATGGCATCGAGTTTTGGGGACAAAGTTTTATCTGCGCGCCGAGTGGGGGAATTCTGGCACAAGGATCCTTCGATCGCGAAGAAATCGTTTCGGCCGAAGTGGAATGGAAACGAGTCGATCAGCATCGCACACACTGGCCATTTCTGCGTGATCGAAGAGTGGACGCCTACGAGGGAATCCAGCAACGGTTGATCGATTAGCCCAGTTTCGCTTTCGCGATTCGCCGCGTAGGTTGGAGGATGAAAATGAAATTTCTTCTCGGTTTGTTCGCGCTTGGACTCGGCCTTGGCCTGGCCAACGCGCAGCAGCCAACTAAGGCGATCGCGGTTCTGCGCCCCACCGCTGGTAATAACGTCACTAGTTTAGTCACCTTCACCAAGTCCGGCGATGAAGTAAAGGTTGTGGCTGACGTCACTGGATTAACACCAGGCAAACACGGTTTTCACATTCACGAATTCGGTGATTGCTCTTCCAGCGATGGGAGCTCGGCCGGTGGCCATTTTAACCCGACACACAAGCAGCACGGCGCGCCAGACGCGAGCGATCGGCACGCCGGCGATCTGGGGAATATTGAAGCAGACGCTTCCGGCAAGGCTCATTTAGAATGGAGCGATAAAGTCATGAAATTTTCCGGTGCTGATTCAATCGTGGGGCACGCGATGATTGTGCATGAAAAGGTCGATGATTTGAAAACGCAGCCGACTGGCAATGCCGGTGGTCGTCTCGCCTGCGGGGTAATTGGCGTGGCCAAACCGTGAGCGCAGCCGCCGAATGATCGAGTTGCTGACGATCAGCGAAGTTCGCCGGCGCACGCAGAACGGATTTGTGACGGCGCGGGTCCATGCGCAAGTGGAGAGCGCATCGGCGAAGGCCACGCGCGAAGGGAAACCATATTGCGAAATCAGCCTGGCCGACGCCTGCGATCGAATGATGCTGCGGGTTTGGGATAATCATCCTGATTACAAGTCCTGCAGTGCGTTGCAGGATGGCGATTTCATCGAGATCGACGGTGAATTCGCCCAGCACCAGCAGTTCGGACTGGAAGCGAAGACGTGGAAATCTCGAAGCCTTACCTCGGATGAGATTGCAAATCTTCTGGCCGGGCCACCCGAGCTGCGAGCCAAGCAATCGGGCGATTCCGCTTTCATCATGCAAGCGGTGACGGCGATTTCCGATCCCCGTTTGCGCGGAATTTGCGAGTTATTTCTGAAGGACTTTGGCGAACGCTTTCGTCGCACCGCCGCGGCGCGAAATTATCATCATGCCCGCCGCGGCGGATTGGTCGAGCACACCGCGCAAATGATGCGCGTGGCGGTGGCGCTCTGCCCGCTCTATCCGCAGCTGAATCTCGATCTTCTCCTCGCCGGAATTCTTTTCCACGATTCAGGAAAACTTTGGGAAAATCATCTGCCAGAAGATGGATTCACCATGGGATTCGATGAGCGCGGCGAATTAATGGGGCACATCTCGATCGGGCTCGAGCTGGTCAATTCCCTCTGGCGCAAATTGCAGACGGAGGAAAAGGCACGGGCCTGGGAAAATCTGCTGCCGCCGTCGGAAGACTGCCGGTTACATTTGCTGCACCTGATCGCATCGCATCATGGCGATATGCAATTCGGCTCGCCGGTTTATCCGAAAACCCCGGAAGCGATGACGCTGCACTACATCGATAATCTGGATGCGCGTTTGGAGATGTTCGCCGCCGGTTATTTAACGGCGAAACCAATTGCTGAGCGCATCTTCGATCGCGTCCGGCCCTTGCCGGGGAATCTGGTAAGGTCGCTGGAGAAATTTGGGACGCCTTCCAACAAGTAAAACGGGGCGCAGCCGTCTGGGCTGTGGGCGACCCGGGCGTCTCGCTTGGTCTCTGTCGATCATCCGGCAGGCGAGACGCCCGCCTGCCCCGCAGGCAGGGATGCCTGCGCCCCAATCCTTCGCTTCGCTTCCGCCAGATACGATTCGTCGATCTCGAAGCCAATAAATTTTTCCACGTCGCAATTTTGCGCCGCAACAGCCGAATTTCCGATTCCCAGAAATGGATCGAGCATGGTGTCGACGCGCGAAACGCCGTGTAGTTCGATACACCAATCCGCCAACTCGACCGGGAACGTCGCCGGGTGTGGACGCTCCTTAGCGCGGCTTTGAATCGTCTCATAAGGAATGAACCACGTGTTGCCGCGACAACGGCGATCGCGCCCACTTGTGTGTGACCAACGCGCAATATTGCTCTTGTCCTGATAAGGAACACCGAGCGCGAGTCGATCAATTTCAACGCCCCCGCTCTTGGTGAAGTGAAAGACGTACTCGTGACAATCATTCAGAAAGCGTCGCGAGTTGATCGGCTTGAAATGACCGCGCGAGACGATTTGTCCATTCTTTTCTTCGATACTGATCGACTTAATCCAGTGAATGGTATTTTGCAGGACAAACAGATCGCGCAGTTCGAGAACGAGTTCGTGCGGGAACATTGGATTCGCGGGCGAGGCGCCGACGTTGAGAAAAAATGAGCCGTCGGCTTTGAGGAGGCGCGCGATTTCCGCAGCCCACGTTTTACACCAATGCAAATAACCGGCGCGATCGGCGCGATCGGAGAATTTCGAATACCGAATGCCCAGATTGTAAGGGGGGGAAGTGACGACGAGATCGATAGATGCCGCCGGCAGTTTCGTCATGCCCTGCACGCAATCTTCGTTGTGCAGACAAAATGTTGTCATCCCGAGGCGCGCAGACGCCGAGGGACCTCGTCTAAGCTAAACAGATGATCGAGAGGTCCCTCGCATCCGCTCGGGATGACGCCGTTGCGCATGCTATCAAACTATTGCAAATCTCGCGCACGTACAAGTCGATTCGCAGCCGGCACGATTACGAATATGTTTCTATGATGTCGGATAAGCCATCCAAGTTAAAAATTGCCGATCGAGAATTCACCTCGCGGTTACTCGTCGGCACGGGGAAATTTTCCTCGAATGAAACGATGCGCGATGCGCTTGTGGCCAGTGGCACCGAGATCGTGACGGTGGCGCTGCGGCGCGCGGATCTTTCCGGCAAGCACGATCCGTTCGCGAACATTCTCGATTTCATCGATCCGAAGAAATTTCTTTTGTTACCGAACACGAGCGGCGCCCGCGATGCCGATGATGCAGTGCGAATCGCCCGGCTCGCTGCCAGTGCCGGATTGCCAATGTGGGTGAAGCTCGAGATTCATCCCGACCCGCACTATTTGCTTCCCGATCCGGTCGAGACGCTCGCTGCTGCCGAGGTTCTCGTGAAGGAAG
>QHQU01000113.1 GCA_003219925.1 Verrucomicrobiota bacterium | reverse complement strand
GGTCCCGGTGCGGAGGGCGCTTACCGGAACGATCTTCTGTGCGCGAAGCCACCCGGTGTATTGGAATTGCATTTGGCTGACGATGGCGTGCATTTCCCCACGATAACCGGGATCGGCCAATCCCGGTATAACCAGCGAGGCGGGCCCAACATTTTCACCGTTCGCAATCACCTCCGGCGGCGAATCAATGCGCGGGCCGGCGATTTCGAAAGTGATGAGGGCAAGCAAGGGTTGCGATTCCAACCCGAATTCGAAGGCAGCAGCCTGGCTCGAAGTAGAGCCGATGCGGATCAAATCCGCCGACAACGAGGCGGTGACGGTACCAAATTCTTCCGCGTCCTGCGCGGGCGCGTGCAACGGTAAGGTCGCGGCGAAAGGCTGAAGAACTGCATCTTGCGAGCCGACGCCCGACGCGTGCACCATCTCGCTGCTGCTCATCCATTCCAAATAAGCCCCGCGCACACTATTGCCGTCGCCCGGCACTTCCACATCGATCGTGGTAATGCCGTGCATTGGAATCATGACCGATTCCGAGCTTTCCAGATCAATGCCGGCGCCGAGAGGACCGGACCGGAGTAGTTGCGAGCCGGATTCGTCCCAAACCACAATCTCGGGACGCGCTGCGGTCTGATCGTTAAAGAAGAGGCGGAAAAAAAGGACGCTGGCACGGCCGCCTGGTCTTGCCAGCCGAATGCGAAACACACTCGGCGCCGCCGCATCTGCCTGGGTGCCCGCGGGAATGAACGTTACCGCTTCGACCCAATCGGGCGCGCTCTGCACCGCGCCCGGCTTCGCATTTTGCCGCAGATCAATCCAGCCGTTGCCGCTAACGGGAGCGGTGATAGCAAGGGCGGGATTTTGTCCCGCGCCAATCGAAGCGCGATAAACCGCCTCCTGCGCGACAACGATTCTCGCTACGAGGACCAGCCCCAACATCAAAATTCGCTGACGCATCAAATTGGGCGGATGGTATCTCAGCGCGGCCGAAACTGCAAACTTTGCGTCATGGAGAATACGGCGGACAAAATGCTGTAAACGACAAAGCCAACCACAATGGCAATAATAACGATGATGACCGGTGCAATCAGGCCCGACGTAATGGTGACAGTGCGATCGAGTTCCCGCTCGTAAACGTCGGCGATCGTCATCATGGTTTGACCAAAGTGCCCGGTTTGCTCACCCACCGCCATCATATCGGTAAGCAGATCCGGGAACATTTGTTGGGCCGCGAGCGCGGCCGAAAGATGCGCGCCGTCCACCACCGCGCGTCTAACTTCCGTTAGCTTTTTTTCGATGTAACGATTGCCCGCGATCTCGGCGACGAGATCGAGCGATCGCAAAAGTGGAATCCCATTTTCAGTCAAGGTGCCGAGTGTGCGGGAAAATTGGGCGTAATAGCTGTGCCGAACGATGCGACCATAACCGGGAATGCGCAGGCGGAATCGATCCCAGGCGGTGCGCCCTTCGTCGCTCCGGACAAACGCCCGCCAGGCGGCAAACCCGCCGATAACAATGAGGATGGCAAGCCACCAGTAGGTGATGATGAGGTGGTGTACCTGCATTAAGATGCGCGTCGGCAAAGGCAGGGCTCCACCATTTTGCGACATGAATTGGGTGAGCTGCGGCACCATGAAAGTAATGAAGACAGTGATGAGCGCGGCGCCCGCCAAGGTTAGGAAAGCTGGGTAAATCAAGGCCTGTTGCACTCGATCACGCAGACTTTTCTCCTGCATCAGGTGCTTCACTAATCGCATTAGAATTTCCGGCAACGCGCCGCTCGCTTCGCCCGCTGCCACCAGATTCACGTAAAGCGGCGGAAAAATGCGCGGGAATTCACGAAGCGCCTGGGAGAAACTGCGGCCCTCGACCAGCGCCTGGTGCAAAGTCCGAATCATCTGCTGTACCCGCGGATGCTTGAAGCGCTTCTCCAGAACACCGAGAGCCTCGTCCAACGTCATGCCCGCTTTTTGCAAATGCGCGAGCTGCTCGGTGAAGACGAGCAACTGATTGTGCGGAATTTTCAGTGTCTGGGCCGGAACATCAGCACGTTCAGTGGTGACCCGGTTAAAAATTTTCGGCACGAAATTGCTGGGCGCGGTTGGCACTGCGGTCGCGGGCGCGGTTGTCATCACCGGGTCGATGCGAATGGGAATGCAGTTTTGCTGTTCGATCTGGCGAATGGCGACACCGCGATCGGGACAGTTCAAAACGCCTTCGACTAATCCACCCTGCGCGTTGCGTGCTTTGTAGGCAAACTCAGGCATTATTCCCACCCATCCTATCTCGCCCAAGGCATACAGTAAACCATGGTTCACGGTCATCCTGAGCGAAGCGCAGCAAAGTCGAACGATCCCGGGAAGTTACCCTTAAGTTCGCGCCGCGGGATCCCTCGACTGTCGCTCGGGATGACGACGTGGCGTGCGGTAAAGTACTGTTCACGGAGCCGCATTCCGATACGCTGGTGAATTTATGAACACTTTGCGAGCAGCCTTCGTTCCCGGATTGATTGCCGGCATCGTCTCCATTTTCACCAGTTGGTTCTGGATGGGATTAGTTTTCCACCGTTACCAACGCGCCACTCCCGAAACCTGGCGGCCGGAAGGGCCCCGCAACTACGCACTCTCCAGTCTGGTGCGGGTGTTTTCGGCCATCGCGATTTCCGCTCTTTACGTCCTCGTCGCGCGGTTTCACGTCGGCTTTTTCGCAGATGGAATGGTGGGAGCGTTACGCTTCGCTGCACTTATCTGGATCGCGCTGAGCGCGCCGGTCGCGATCGAGGCGGCCATCTATGTCCGCATGCACTCCATGGTGGTCCTGGGGCAGGTGATCGATTGGCTAACCACCACAATTCTGGCCTGCGGCATTACTTTTCTCTGGATTGCGGCTTAAAATTTCCATAAACTCGATGTCCGAATGGCACGGTTGCTGCAATACGACATCTTGTGAAAACGATGCGGTTAGAGTCCTTCGCTAGTTGGTGCGTCAACGTGCTGGTGGCGATTTTGGTTGCTGGCGCAGCAGGGAATGCGAGTGCGGTTATTCGCTCCCCCTTCCCATCGCGTCCAATGCCGCCCTATCACGGCCATTATATTATGATCGGCGGCGACTCGATCACCGCCTGGCCAAAGGCTGTTACGTCGACACCATCACGTTAATTTTCTCTCCGACGTCATCCCGAGCGAAGTCGATGGCCCCGAACGCTCCACCGACCAAATAATCCGGTCCTTCTGTAACCAAACCAATCATGGAAGGGCGGTATTTCGTTACCGACCTCGCCGGCCACCTGAAGATGCTGGGCCCGGACGGCAAACCGAAGGATATTACCGTGAGCGCAGTCGGATTGCTTCCAACAACTGGCGGCGGCCGGCGAGTGTTGGGAGGGTGCCAGCGGAGCTTATCGGTGATTGCCACCTAACGAGACGTTGGCGCCGGCGTTCACACTACCCCCGACGGTGCTGGCGCTGACTGCCCCGGCCACATTTCCACCAACGTTAACGGTGCCCGGAGTAACGTTGATGGTCCCGCCAGAACCGGGCGCAGCGTTGCCCAGCAGCGACACAAGTTGAGCGCTGCTGGAGACCGAAACTGCAGGGCCAGAGGGAAGAACATTCTTTGCAGCAGTCGAGGTGGTAGTGGAAACGGTTGCGGCTACGGGCGCGCCGTTGTCACTCGTGGCTAAGCCGGCGAGTGAGCCCATGGTTTTGCTCAGCTGATCCTTTGAAGCTAAAACCACGTTGGTTCCGTGACCCATGACCAAATTTGTCGGAACAAGGGTTCCTTTTGTCAACTCCCTGGCCTGGTCGTTGATCGCCGCCTGAATAAGCGACATGCTGGGCAAAATATTGCTGCCGGGAAAGTTTACCAAGGTCGATGTCCTAACGATCTGTGCCAGGTCAACGTCGATCGGGGCGGGAATCTTTTTTGCGTCCGGTCGCATGATCACCATTTTTCCCGGATGCAAAACTACTGAATCACCAAAGGATCCGTTTCG
>QHQU01000194.1 GCA_003219925.1 Verrucomicrobiota bacterium | reverse complement strand
CGTCGTCCTACCAAGAAATCGATTCGCAGGCAGATGGTAGGGCGAGACTCCGTCGAGCCGACCTCGCTCCACCGCTCCGTCCCTCCGTCATTCCATTCCCCGTCCCGGCAACGAGCGAGTGGAACACAGGCACGCGTGCCTGTGCGCCCAGCGGGCTTTTATCCTGCTGAAGGGAAACAGGCTTCAAGCCTGTTTGGCGCCCAGACTTGGAAGTCTAATGTTCCGCCCCGTCCGGACAACGAGCCGCTAAAAAATGGCAACCGAGCGACAGCGTATCGAAGTTCGATATGTTAGGTTTGTGGTATGCCTAGCACGCTTGCGCGCGAAGCCTGCCACCAGCCTGAGCTGAATGTCAGCCGGCGAACCACGCGGGAAAATGGGCTTTCGCGCGGAATCGGTGTCCGCGTGGGCCTGTTGTTCGCTGCGCTTTTTGTGATCGCGATTTTCGTCTGGCAGGGAATCGCAGCCCACGGTGCGCCCGACCCGCTGCAAGCGCACACCACCGCCACCGTCGCCTCGCTCGATATCGGTGTTCTCGTTTTCCGTGAGGGACTCGAATGCATTCTCGTTCTGGCTGCCGTCACCGCCAGTATGACGGGGCCGCGGCGAGATTATCGCAAACCGGTGATGTCAGGCGCCGCCATCGCTTTCCTCGCCACCCTTGTGACCTGGTTTGTCGCCGTCGGAATTATGAAGCAGTTGAGCGAGAACGTTCCCGCTCTGCATTTGCAGGCAGCAACCGGACTACTCGCAGTGATCGTGCTGCTTGTTATCATGAACTGGTTCTTTCACAAAATCTATTGGGGCGGCTGGATTCGCGCTCATAATCGCCGGCGCAAATCGCTCCTCGATTCTGCGGCCAGCGGTTCTCGTCTGCGCTGGGGACTAATCCTTCTCGGGTTCACCTCGCTGTATCGCGAAGGATTTGAAGTGGTGCTTTTTCTCCAGAGCTATCATCTACGACTAGGTGGTGCTGTTGTGCTCAAGGGAACGCTGCTCGGTCTCGTCCTGACCGGGATGGTCGCGCTCCTGACCTTCGTGCTGCAACAACGTTTGCCTTATCGCAAAATGTTAATTACTACCGGGATTCTGCTCGGAGTTGTTTTGTTGGTGATGGTTGGAGAGCAAGCCCAGGAAATGCAGCTTGCTAACTGGATCTCGGCTACGCCCATTCCCTGGCTCACAAATTCCATTCCCGCTTGGGTCAGTCTGTGGTTCGCAGTTTTCCCAACTTACGAAACGATGGCCGCACAATTTCTCGCCGCCCTTATCGTCGTCGGTTCCTACTATGCCGCGAAGCGCTTCGGCGGCGTCCCACTCGGCGGCACCGATTCGGTTGAGGAAGCAAAACGCGTTAGCGTCGATACCGGAATCGTAAAACCGCTCCAAGCCGTGCGGTAATCGCTGGCTGTTAAACATTGGGCAACCGGTGAAGCAAACTCTTTGTGCAATTTGCGCGGTTCTTCTTCCCTCAATTTGTCTGGCCGGTGCGCGCCATTTCACTTTTATCTACGAAGCGCCTACATCCCCGCCCGGTTCATTTGAAATCGAAAATTACGCGACCACGCGATTTACGAATGGTTTTACTGAAGCCGTCTTTCGCAATGAGCTGGAGATCGGAATTACTGAACACTTTCAAGCCAGCATATACTTTGCGAACTGGAATTACACGCGACGTGGGGCCGATCGTGGCTTTCATTACGACACCGCGTCGATTGAAGTTATCCATAATCTCACCAATCCAGTTACCGATCCGATCGGTATTTCTCTTTACCAGGAAATCAGCGGCGGCCGGCGCGCGATTGAATCGGAAACAAAACTAATCGCACAAAAGAACTTCGGCCCGCTCATTCTCGCTTATAACCTCACCCTAGAAGCGGAATGGGAAGATGAAAGCCTGCGCGACCATAACGGTGAGATCCAACAAGCTTTCGGCGCCAGCTACGAATTGAGCCCGCGAGTTTCAGTGGGCGCCGAAATGTTGCACGAGGTTCTTCTGCCCGCCTGGCACGGCTCCGAAGCCGAGAACAATTTCTTCATTGGTCCAAACGTTTCCTATCGCGGTAATCGCTGGTTCGCCACTGTTACCGCCCTCGCCCAAACCACCCACACCGAAGGCGAAGCTGATTATCAAGTGCGCGTGATCTTCGGAGTCAGCTTGTGAGCGCCGGCGCCTGTAGCCGCGGCCATGCTCGCGAAGCCTCTCGGAGTGGCTGGCCTCTACCTCGAACTCGCGACCTCCTCTTTTCCTCTCTCTCCCTCGGGGAGAGACGGACGCGAAGCGCCAGTGAGGGCAAAGAGCTTCTTGCTTCTGAATTTGGAGCCGGGATCGGTGCTCGCGACGCGAAGTTAGCCGCCGCGACCACAATTTTGGGACATTGTACCCGTTGCGCCGCCCATATCGCCGCGGTCGTCATCATCCTGGTTATCGTTAGCTGCGCTAACCTTGCTCCGCCCCCGGAAGTCTCTCCCACCTTGATTTCAAATGCGCGCCCCGATCACGTTGATGCGGAGCAGTTGCAAAATGGACGCAGACTTTTCCTCTCCCATTGCCTCGAATGCCACACCCTTCCACCTGTCTCCAAATATTCGCGAAATGAATGGCCACATCTCGTTAGCCGCATGTCCGGCCGCGCCAATCTGTCCGCCAGCGAGCAGGCCGCCATTGTCGCCTACCTGCGCGCCGCGTCGCTTACGCGCCAGTAATTGTCATCCTGAGCGAAGTCGAAGGCACTCTTGGCATCTCGTCCCTTCCTTAGACTCACGGCACTTGGCATTAGGATCTCGTGAAGGTGATTGCCTCGTCTGAACGGCAAATTTATCATAATGCCCGAAATTTTCCGGCAACTTACACTGTGAGCTCAACATACAAAAAATTGTAGCCGCGGCGCTCCGTCGCCGCGTTTGTAGTTGAAGGACGCGCGTAAGTCTGGAACTTACGCGCCATGAATTCGCGTGGTCTTCGTTTTTTCTTCGCCTTTCTTGTTGCATTAACCGGCGCCGTCGGCGCTGCGCCAGCGCCGCCGCCGAGCGCGTCGCCCACCCCGGCGCCACAAATCGATCCGAAACTTTTCTCGGGAATGCAGTGGCGACAGGTCGGACCATTCCGCGGTGGACGCGCCCTGGCCATTGAAGGGGTGCCGGGAGAACCGAACACCTGGTACTTTGGCGCGGTTGCGGGCGGAGTCTGGAAAACGCTGGATGGCGGCGCAAACTGGACGCCGCTCTTTGATAAACAAGACATTTCGTCCATTGGCGCGATTGCTGTCGCGCCCTCTGATCACAACACCATTTACGTGGGCACCGGCGAGGCCGCCATTCGTGGTAACACCACCTACGGCACCGGGGTTTACAAATCGGTCGATGCCGGAAAGAACTGGAAAAATATCGGGCTGCGTGACACCCGCCAGATCGGCGCGCTCATCGTTCATCCGAATAATCCAGACATAGTACTCGTGGCCGCCCTCGGTCACGCCTTCGGCCCAAATCCGGAACGGGGAATTTTCCGGACGAGCGACGGCGGCAAAACGTGGGCGAAAGTTCTCTCGAAAGACGAAAATACTGGCGGGATCGATGTCGTATTCGATCCGCATAATCCCAATGTCGTCTTCGCTTCCCTCTGGCAGGCGCGAAGACAGCCGTGGTTTTTCTCCAGCGGCGGGCCAGGCAGCGGTCTCTACAAATCGGAGGATAACGGCGTCACCTGGAAACAGCTAACGGGAAATGGACTGCCGGATGGCATTCTCGGAATAATAGGGATCAGCGTGTCGGGCGCGGACTCAAATCGTGTTTTTGCCATCATCGAAGCCAAGGAGGGTGGAATTTTCCGCTCCGATGATGGAGGCGAGAAATGGACCAAGGTCAACGACGACGGCCGGTTCCGTCAGCGCGCGTGGTATTTCAGCAAGATTTACGCGGACCCGAAATCGGCCGACACCGTTTATGTGCTCAATACCGGCGCATTCAAATCGGTGGACGGCGCTAAGACCTTCAATCTTCTGCCGGCGCGTCATGGTGATCATCACGGGCTCTGGATTGATCCGGAAAATCCGAATCGGATCGGCAACGTCAACGACGGCGGCGCCAGTATCTCTGTAGATGGCGGGAAGACCTGGACGACGCAAAATAATCAGCCCACGGCGCAATTTTATCACGTCGCGACTGACAATGCTTACCCCTATCACATTTATGGTGCGCAGCAGGACAACTCGAATGTAGGCATCGCAAGCCGGAGCGAGGAGGGTGTGATCACGGCGCAGAACTGGTTTGTGGCGGGGGGCGGCGAGTGCGGCTTTGTCGTGCCTGATCCGCGCGACTGGCGCATTATTTATTCCAACAATGAGGGCTACATCACTCGATACGATAAGAACAAGGAAGAAGTACAAGACATGAGTGTGTGGCCGTTGGACAATGCCGGGCACGGCGCGATCGATCTGGTGCATCGTTTTCAATGGATCACACCCCTTCTTCTTTCACCGCATAATCCAGATGTCGTCTACACCGCGGCGGAATGCGTTTTCAAATCAACCGACCGCGGCATGAGTTGGACTCAGATCAGCAATGACCTAACGAAAAACGATAAATCGAAGCAGCAGCCAAGTGGCGGTCCCCTCACCAACGACATTACGAGCGTGGAATACTACGACACCGTTTTCGCGCTGGCTGAATCACCCAAAAAACAGGGAACGCTTTGGGCCGGGACGGATGACGGGCTGGTCCATGTCACGACCGACGACGGCAAAAACTGGGCGAACGTTACACCAAAGATGCCAGAGTGGAGCACGGTCTCGATTATCGACCCTTCACCGCACGACGCGACCACGGCTTACGTTGCGGTAGATCGTCACCGGCTCGATGATTTCAAGCCCTACATTTTCAAAACGGCGGATCTGGGAAAGAGCTGGAGTACCGTCACCAATGGAATCCCGGAGGGCGCATACGTCCACAGCGTGCGGGAGGACCCGAGGCGCAAAGGCATGCTCTACGCCGGGACTGAGCTTGGTGTCTACTTCTCGTTAGACGATGGCGCGCACTGGCAACCATTGCAATTGAACCTGCCGCAATCACCCATTCACGACCTGGTGGTCAAGGACGATGATCTTGTCGTGGCCACGCATGGCCGCTCGTTCTGGGTGCTGGATAACTTAACACCGTTACGCCAGCTCAGCGTCCAGAGTCCGTCGTCCGACATGCTGCTTTACCAACCGCAGACAGCGGTGCGACTTCATTACCCGGAAGAGATCGACAAACGCCAGCCTGCCGGCGACAACCCGCTCATGGGCGCGATGATCGATTATTATTTCAAGAGCGCACCGAAGGATGAAGTAACTCTCGATATTCTCGATGCCCAGGGAAAACTGGTCCGTCATCTTTCCAGCAAGGAAAAAAAGGAAAACGAGCAGCCGCCAGAATGGCCTGACCGGGTGGAAGTGCCCAAGACGATTCCAGCCAATGAAGGAATGAATCGGTTCGCCTGGGATCTGCGTTACAACGAGCCGATTCAAGTTCCGGGCGCATTTTATGCGGGCAACGCGCCGCGTGGAGCCCTGGCGTTACCGGGCGACTACCAGGTGAAACTAACGGCAAATGGGAAAACGCAAACCGCGGCGCTCCATTTCGTGGTCGATCCGCGCACCAAAGATCACGAGGGAGAATTACCGAAGCAATTTGAGCTCTCGACGCAGGTCAACGCCCGCATTTCCGAGTTGCACCAGGCGGTGAACGAAATTCGCGAGGTAAAATCGCAAATCAAAGAGTTGCATACAAAATTCGGTAACGATCCGAAAGTGAAACCGGCGCTGGCGGCCGCCGATGCGATGGAACACAAAATGTCAGAGGTGGAGCAGCAGCTAATTCAAGTGAACATGAAAGGCTCGGAGGGAAATCTGGCGTTTCCAAATATGCTCAACGAAGCGTTCGACACTTTCAGCCACTCGGTTGATGCGGGCGATCGCGAGCCGACCAAGCCGCAAATGGATGTGTTCGCATCGTTGAGCGGACGGCTCGATGAGCAGTTGAAAAAATGGAACGCGATCAAGAAGGATGATCTGCCGAAAGTCACCGAACTGATCAAGCAAGCAGACTTGCCCGCGCTGATTATTAAGGAGAAGAAGAGCGAATAATGATCGGTGACGGAAATTCAATTCTCGCCTTTCCCTATCCCTTATCCACGCTGTATTTGCCGGGGCCGATGAAGGAAAGACACACGAGAACGATGACCGCTTCGATCGGAATAATTATCGAATAAAGGCCGTGCTCGTGGTGCGCAACGGCAATGGCATTTACCAGCGCAACCAGAAAGGCGAGAAGAATGCCGATGCGAAAGGCAAATCCCAGCATTATGAAGATTCCGCCGACACATCCGGCGAGCGCTCCGAGAAAACCCCACCAATCGAGATGCGAATGAAAATTAAAGACGCGCATGGCGCTGCCGAATTGCCACCAGCGATGTTCGCCGGAGAGAAGAACGGGCGCGCAAATCAAAATAAAGATGAGCCCGACGCTCGCGCGTAACAGCAGGAGACCGGCTTCGCGATATTTTCCAAGAAACTTTAACACGCGCGAGATGCTGAACGAGTCGAGGCGCGAAATCAACTCGCGATGAAGAACATTGTCATCCCAAGCGAAAAAGAAACACAAGATGGTTTTATCCCGCTTTCGTGCCTCAAAGGAATGCCAGCTTTTTGCGCGCTCGCGTAAGCAGCAAAGCCGCTAAAGCTCTTTTTGCGATTTCCTCTCCCACGGGGAGAGGATTAAGGTGAGGGCAAACATGAGTGTTCAGCAAGCCAGACGCCTGCGAAAAGGAGCTACCGATGCAGAGAAACGATTGTGGTCACGTTTACGTAACCGGCAGATCGGCAATTTAAAGTTTCGCCGGCAGCATCCCTTTGGTAATCGGGTCGTCGATTTCTTCTGCGAAGAGGCCAGGCTTGCCATTGAGCTGGACGGATCTGGTCACTTAACCGGTCGCGGACAAACTTCCGACCTAGATCGAGAGATCGAGCTTTATGAAAAAGGCATTCGAGTTCTTCGTTTCTACAACCACGATATCTTCAGCAATCTCAAAGGCGTTTTGGACGCAATTATCTACGCAGTGGATCCCGAACGATCGTTGTGGCCATAGTTACGCTTAGTATCTTAACTTCTCAGCCAGGGGCGGCATTGCCCTCACCTCAGTCCTCTCCCCGAGGGAGAGGAGGCCTGAAGCGCCGAGGTGAGGATAGTGGCAATATCCGTTATGAGTAACATCAGCAAGGCCGTTTTGCTTGCAGCTGGTCGCGGCACACGGATGCGCGAGCTAACAGCCGAGCTCCCCAAACCGATGATCAAAGTGCGGGGAAAACCAATTCTCCTGCATATCGTTGAAGGATTGCAGGCGGCGGGGATTAAAAACTTTTTGATCATTGTCGGCTATCACGGCGACGCCGTCCGAAGCTATTTTGGAGATGGCACCTGCTTTGGCTTGCAAATTAAATACGCGACCCAGGTAGTGCAGGATGGAACCGGCCGCGTGGTTGATCTGGCGCGGGACTTCGTCGGTCAATCGCCTTTTGTCCTAAGTTACAGCGATATTTTGGTGGATCCGGTGAACTACAAATCGATTGTCGATCTGCCGGACGAGGTCGAGGCGATCGTGAGCGTGAAACGAAACGAAGATGTGAGCAAAGGCGGAGCGGTCTTCGTTAACGAGCGAATGGAAGTCGCCGACATCCGCGAGAAATCGCAGCTGGGCGAAACGACCAGCGCGTGGTACAACGCTGGCGTCTATGCATTCCGACCGAGTATCTTTGACTGGACTGCGAAATTGCAGCCATCGCCGCGT
>QHQU01000193.1 GCA_003219925.1 Verrucomicrobiota bacterium | reverse complement strand
TTGACGGACAGTGGGCTAAGGGTCAAACCCGAAAGGAAGCCCACATGAAGACACAGTTAACGAAGCCTTCTCGCACGGCGAGATCACTTCCGATTTAACAATTTAACGTTCTAACGATTGAACGAGCCTAAAACGCTTCCCCCGGTTCTCGGACGTTGCGCGCGCGGTCTTCGAACCGGGTAAATTCTTTCAAAAAGGTGAGCGGAATTTCGCCAACTGGTCCGTTGCGTTGTTTGGCAATGATCAGTTCCGCTTCGCCTTCCTTCTCCGCCCGCGCTTCCTCGTCTTCTTCGTAAATCTCAGGACGCACCAGCAAGCCCACCAAATCGGCGTCTTGCTCAATCGATCCGGACTCGCGCAAATCGCTCAGGCGCGGTTTTCCTCCGGAACGCGCTTCCGGTTGCCGATTTAATTGGGCGACGACAATGACGGGAATGTTTAGTTCCTTCGCCAACGCTTTTAGTCCGGCGGAGATTTCGGAAATCTCGAGCTGCCGGTTTTCCTTGGCCCGGCGCGTGGCCGATCGCAGGAGCTGCAGATAATCGATCAGGACCAACTCCACGCCCTGCTGCGCTTTGAGGCGCCGCGCCTTGGCCCGCAACTCCAAAATTTCCAGCGATGGACTGTCATCGATAAAAATTTTAGCTTCGGCCAGTTTCGAAGCTGCGGCGGTCAGGCTGGGAAAATCGCGTTCACCAAGAAAGCCATCGCGCACCCGCTGCAAATTGACGCGCGCCCGGGAGCACAGCATGCGTTGGACGAGCTGCTGGCTGCTCATCTCCAGACTGAACACCGCGACGGGTTTTTTTTGATTTACCGCGACATGTTCCGCGATGTTCATGGCGAGTGCGGTCTTGCCCATGCTCGGCCGGCCGGCAATGACGATCATTTCAGCCGCATGCAATCCGCTGGTGAGTCGATCCAGTTCGATGAAGCCAGTCGAGAGCCCGGTAATTCCACCACGCCGCTCCCAAAGTTTTTCGATGGATTCGAGCGCACCCATCACTTGCTCCTTCATGGTGAGGAGCTGGCCCCTGAAACGGTCGTCGCCGACCTTGAAAATATTGTGTTCTACTTCATCAAGGAGCGGCCCTACTTCGCCCTGTTCCTCGTAAGCGCGGCGCACCCCTTCGGTGCAAGTGAGGATGATCTGGCGGAGAACATATTTGTCGCGGACGATCTCGAGGTAGTAGTCGATATTCGCCGCCGTCGGGACAAAGGTGAACAGACTGGTCACGAACGAGGCGCCCCCGATTGTTTCCAGCACATTTTGGTCGCGCAATGTTTGGGTGAAGGTGATGAGATCGATCGCCTGGCCCGCGCTCCATTGTTGCACCAGAACGCGAAAGACCGTTTGATGCGCCGGAATGTAAAAGTATTCCTCTTTGATTTTTTCGACGCATTCCGGGATGACGTCCTGCGGCGCGATCAACATCGAACCGAGCACACCCTGCTCGGCTTCGACGCTATGAGGCGGGGCGCGGTGAATATCCTGTGCCGAACCTGTGGGCGAGCTCTGAAAAACTCTACCGCCACTCTGCTGCGCCAAGCCTCGATCAGCGCCATTTCCCGCCGTCTTACGAGGCTTCTCAGGACTACTTCCCTGAGAGCTCGGCATTTATTTGCGTCTTCGGAATAATCCTCGTTTCGGAGCAGACTCGGCCGATTCGGCCGGTTCCACCGCTTTGGCCTGCTCCTCATGCGCTGATTTTACTTCAAATTTAAAATTCACGGTCACGTCGTGGTGCAACTTGATCGCTACTTCGTGTTCACCGGTGGTCTTGATCGGATGTTCGAGATGAATCTTATGACGATCGATTTCATCGCCGATCTCATTCTTCAATCGCGTCATGATGTCCTGCGCCGTGATTGAACCGAACGCTTTTCCGGTCTCGCCAGTTTCCAGTTTAAACGTCACGCGCAATTTATTGATCCGTCGCGCCAGCTCCTCCGCCTCATTCAACTCGCGGGCTTCGCGTTCGGCCCGTTTCTTTTTCAAATTCTCCAGCTGCCGCAGGCTCGCCGGCGTCACCTCATGGGCCTTGCCGTGCGGCAAAAGATAATTTCTGGCATAACCGCGACGCACTTTCACGATGTCCGCCTCCGCTCCGAGGCCGGGGACATTGTCAGTTAGAATGATTTCAGTGGAAGGCATGATGAAAATTGCGAATTTTTTTCGAACGCGGGAGCAGGATTATAGGATCGGCAGAGTCGGTGTCAATTGATTCAGCAAATTTCATCATGGCTGCCGAGATCTGATCAACAATCAGCGTTCAACTTGAAGCTCCGCGTCTGTCATCCTGAACGGCGCAGACGGTGAGGGACCTCACGAGTGGTCGACGATCACGCAAACTGTTTTGTGTGATCCATTACCTGGTGTGAGGTCCCTCGCTTGCGCTCGGGATGACGGACTTCCCCAGGAGGCGCGACGCCGTAGGAAGATCCTTCCCTTAGATCATCCCGAGCTTCATCCGACCCGCTTCGCTGATCATGTTTTGGTTCCACGGTGGGTCCCAGACCAGCTGGACGTCGGCTTCATCCACGCCATCGATCGTCAAAATCTTGCTTTGGGCATCGTGGGCGATGGCCGGTCCCATTCCGCAACCCGGCGCGGTCAATGTCATCTTCACATCCACGCGCGTGCTGCCGTCCTCTTTCTTTGTCAGCTTGCAATCGTAAACCAATCCCAGATCGACAATGTTCACCGGAATTTCCGGGTCATAACATTGGCGCAATTGATTCCAAACATCATCTTCGGAAACCTCGCCATCTTTCGCTCCGTTCGGGGATGCTGTTGGCTGCGATTCGCTCTTTTCCAGTCCGAGGGCGTCACCATCTTTTTCCGCGACGCGGGACAAACCGAAGTTCGTCGCGATGGTGTAACCCCCGCCCAACGATTGCGTGATCACGCCGGGCGTTCCCGTCGGGATCGTGATCTTCGTTCCCGCCGGGATTTGAATCGCCTCGACGTCGCGGCTAGTGCTGAATTCGGTGTTCTCGTACATATTAGTCTTCGCTATTACCTTAATTGTCGTCGGCTTGGCTGTCGGTGCAAATTGTTCGCGACGTGTCGCAAATGACTTTGGGGAGCGCGCGCGTCTCGCGTGCTGGCGACGACGTCTCGTCGTCGCGGACTTTTCGGGAAGATTGTTTCGGCGAGACGTCGAAACCAGCACGGGAGACGCGTTCGCTCCCCAGAAGCGGAAATCAAAGTTTCGTAGGCTCTTCCAGCAGCTCGATCACACGCTTCAACAAGCGCCCCGCGCCGCCGCCATCGAGGCTGCGATGATCGAAACTGAGCGTAATTTGCGCCTCCGTTATTGGAACGAATTCTGATTTCGATTCATCCCAGCGCGGTGTTTTTTTGCCGACGCCAAGACCAAGAATCATGGTCTGATCGGGGAGGGGGATCGGCGTGCCCCATTCAACTCCGAAGGTACCGAAGTTCGAGACCGCTGCGATTCCGCCGCTCTGCATCTCCGGGGAAATGCGACGAGCGCGTCCGAGCGAAACTAATTCTTCGTACTTCGTCGTTAGATCAGCGAGCGACGTTTTATCGGCGTTGCGGATGATTGGCACTATGATTCCGTCCTGCGCTTCAATCGCGAGCCCGATGTCGATCGCGTTCGATTGCAAGACGCGGGCGCCGACCAGTTTCGCGGCCGCGGCGGGACTTTCCGCAAGCGCCAGCGCGAGCGCGCGCAAGGCATAAAGCGCCGGACCGGGCTTTGGGTCGCGCTGTTTACGATCCGTTAGGACCGGATCAAGATTCACCGACGACCCGATCGTCGCCAGTGGCCGGGACCAGCTGCGTCGCATCGCATCCGCGACTCCCGTGCGGATGGCGGAGGCATCGCTCGTGGTCTGCGATTCCATCTGGCGCAAATAATTCTCCAAATCTTTAATCGTGACGCGATTGCCGCTGCCTGTTCCTGCAATACCAGCGAGATCCGCGTTGGTTAATTGCAACTCCGCCATTCGGGCACGAACGCGCGGCGACAAAAACCCTGCCCCTTTTGCGGCAGCGGGAACGGGCAATCCGTCAGTCGGAACTTTAGCTCTGGCGCCATTGCTCTTGGTTTTTTCGGCCTTTGCTGTTTCTTCGTTCCGGCCGGCAATTTCCTCGGTCATTTCGCGCTGCACTTCAGGCGGCGGTGCTTGTTTGGCGAAGCGGGCAGCGTCTTTTTCGCTCGCTTCGATGTAACCGAGCACCGCGCCGATCGGATACGTTTCCTTGACCTGGGCGTCGATCTTGGCGATCTCGCCTGCGCACGGTGTCGTCACGCCCATCACCGCTTTGTTGGTTTCGACTTCGATGATTTCCTGATCGGCGGCGACTTTTTCGCCCGGCTTCACGTTGATCGAGACAATCGTCGCCTCGGCGATCGATTCGCCGAGCTGTGG
>QHQU01000029.1 GCA_003219925.1 Verrucomicrobiota bacterium | reverse complement strand
TTAATTGAGCGGATCAATTTCGGCAGGGCAAATTCTTCTGCAGAGGCAGGCGTGCTTGCCACGACGAAGCCGAGCGAAGGCGGGTCGCCTGCAACATTTTCTCAGGAGCAGCCGACACGGCTGCCACTACAGACACAATTCCATCAATCGTTAGCAAATCGTTTGCAAGGCGAGATTGCGGAGATGCCGGAACTGGCCGCGAAACTGCAAGGCGCAGTGATGGACGATGCGCCGCTGGCTTTGAAAGACGGTGGAATTTTTCGGGATGGCTTTGATGCCCAACTTGATGAGCTCCGAAATGCCTCACGCGACGGCAAGAATTGGATCAATGCGCTGCAGGAGCGCGAAATTGCCGCGACCGGAATCAAATCACTGAAGGTGCGCTTCAATTCCGTCTTCGGTTATTTCATCGAAATCACGAAATCGAATCTGGCGAACGTGCCGACGCATTACACCCGCAAGCAAACGACGGTCGGGGGGGAGCGCTTTATTACCCCGGAATTAAAGGAGATGGAGGCGAAAATTCTGGGCGCGGACGAGCGCGCGAGAAATCTGGAGTACTCGCTTTTCCAGAAATTACGCGAGGAAACCCTAACGGAACTTGGACCGTTGCAAAAAACCGCGATTGCGATCGCGACTCTGGATGCGATTTGCTCGCTGGCAGAGACAGCGCGGTTGTTCCATTACTGCCGGCCGCAACTGGACGAGTCGCTCCGGCTAACAATTTGCGATGGCCGGCATCCGGTGCTCGATCAAAATCTGGTGGAAGAGAAATTCGTTCCTAACGATACCGAGCTTGATGGGGAAAAATTGCGACTCGCCATTATTACCGGGCCGAACATGGCAGGGAAATCGACCTACATCCGTCAGGTCGCGCTCATTGTATTGATGGCACAGATCGGAAGTTTCGTGCCGGCGACCAGCGCCGAGATCGGTCTGGTTGATCGTATTTTCACGCGGGTGGGAGCGAGCGACGATCTTTCACGCGGGCAATCCACCTTCATGGTGGAGATGAACGAGACCGCCAACATCGTCAATAATGCGACCGAGCGCAGCCTCATTATCCTCGATGAAATCGGCCGCGGAACTTCGACGTTTGATGGTCTGTCCATTGCGTGGAGCGTGGCGGAATTTCTGCACGACAAGATCAAGGCGCGGACGCTTTTCGCGACCCATTATCACGAACTGACCAAGCTGGCGGTGGAGCGAAAAGGGGTGGTAAATTTCAATGTCGCGGTGCGGGAATGGAACGAGCAGATCATTTTTTTGCGCAAGATCATCCCCGGCGGTGCGGACAAGAGCTACGGAATTCAGGTGGCGCGCCTGGCCGGTCTGCCCAGGGAAATTTTAGATCGCGCCAAAGACATTCTTGCGCATTTGGAAAACCCGAATGGCGCAGTAGTTCACGGCAAATCAAAACGAAAAAGATCGGCGCAAAATCTTCCTCAATCGCAAAAGCCGCAACTCGATTTGCTCTAGATTCGGCGCGCGCACCTGAGCATTTGTCGTGACGGTGGAGTGATGCTGAAATTATAATCACGGCGACGCAATTATGGCGGTAAAGACCGAGAAAGAACTGAGTGAAGATCAGCGCGCGCATTGGCTGAAAGCGGTGGCGGCGATTGAGCTGCGCAATTTCGGCTACGCCATTTCCCTTTTGCAGGGAATTCTGAAACAGGAGCCACAGTTTCTCACCGGCCGCCAATTATTGCGCCGGACCGAGGTAACCCGATTTAAAGCGGCGAAGAAGAAATTTTTCAACGTCTCGACTGCATCGGTGGCGGTGATGAAAGCGCAGCGCGAAATGAGGAAGGATGCGAAGCGCGCGGTGGAGTTGATCGAGAAAATTCTCGAAAACGAACCCTACAACAAACAGGCCAACCTGGCGCTAAAGGAGGCAGCGGTGGCGGCGGGATGGCTTGAGACCGGGGTCTTCGCGCTGCAAACATTGCTCGAAGAGAACGCGCGAGATACCAAACTGCTGCATGAACTGGCGCGGCTTTATCACGAGCTGGGCGAGAGCGAGCGCGAGGTCGAGATTTACAATCGGATCAGCGCGATCGATCCGGCCGATGCCGCGGCGATGCGTCTGGGGAAGGATGCCTCGGCGCGCGATTCGATGAAGAGCGGGGGTTGGGCCGCAGCTGCGAGCTATCGTGATTTGATCAAGGACAAGGAAGCGGCGGTTTCGCTGGAACAGCAGAGCCGAATGCAGCTGACAGAAGAGTCGCTTGGCCGGCAAATCGCCGAGGTCTATGCGTTGCACGAGGTCGAGCCACAGAATATCGACATAGCGCGGCGACTTGGCGCATTGAGCGAACAGAAAGATGATCTGGACGCGGCGATTGCGTGGTACCGATACGCTTCTGATTTAACGCACGGGAGTGATCCGGGCTTAATTCGAAAGATTTCCGAGCTGCGCGTGAAGGTGACCGAGCGCGAGATTGCGGCATTGGAAGAATCAATCGCGAACAATGCCGGCGATACCATGGTGCTCACGGAAAAGAATTCCGCATTGGCGGCCGCGAAAAAGCGGCGGGCGGAGATGTTGATCGAGGAAGCGCGGAAACGGGTGGAGCGCAACCCGACCGATCTGCAGTTTCGTTTTGAACTGGGTGAACATTTGATGAATGCGGGACATTTTCGTGAGGGCTTGCCGGAGTTGCAGCGCGCCCGACAGAATCCGAATGCACGTCTAAAGGCGATGAACGCGCTCGGGCGATGTTATCGCGAGTTGGGAATGTTTGATCTGGCGGCCAAGCAACTGGAAGAAGCCGCGCGCGAGATCGCAACCATGGACGCGACAAAGAAGGAAATCGTTTACAATCTCGGGCTGGTTTACGAGGGGATGGGTAACCGCGAGAAGTCACTTGCTTGCATGAAGCAAATTTACGAGGCGGACTACGGCTACAAAGACGTGGCAACGCGAGTGGAAAGTTCCTATGCGGCCGGGAGCTGATTAAGCACTGCGATTGCAATTACGGCCAGCTCTGGAGGGGGGCGCGAATCAGGTTTGCGGGACTTTTAGTTCGGCCCCCTTAATCTTATCAAAACCTATGAAAAATAAGTTTTCCATAAATATTCGATTCATCACTGGCCTAATTACCATTGCTTGCATCGGTCTGAGTGGAGCGGCTTTGGCCCAAAATCCTAAATCAAAGTCCGATAGCAACAGTAACAAGGCTAAAGCGAGCACACTGAGTTCTGCTGACAAGGCTTTCATCAAAGATGCGGCCAAAGGCGGAATGATGGAAGTGGCGATGGGTCGTGTGGCAGAGAAGAACGCGAGCGATAGCGAAGTAAAAAACTTTGGAGCTCGGATGGTGAAGGACCACAGCAAGGCGAATGAAGATTTGAAGGCGATCGCCAAGGAAGAAAATGTCGGGTGGCCGGCGGAAAAGGAAGCGGGCAAGTGGAAGTCGGACAAGGATTATATGGATGCGATGGTGAAAGATCATGAAAAAGATCTGGCGGAATTTGAAAAGGAGGCAAAAGACGGGAGCGATCCGAAAGTGAAAAGTTTCGCCGACAAAACCGCCAAGACAGTGCGGGAGCATCTGGAAATGGCGAAAGAGATTGATACCAAGTTGAAGTAGTCCTGTTGGTGTTTGTTGCTGCAAGACGGCGCGTCGACAAGGCGCGCCGTTTTCTTGTAATTGGCGGTTTGCGCGCTTGGCGCGGTTATCTTTCGCTCTAGACTTCGGAAGCGATGTTGCCGCAATCTTCCACCGCCGGAAATTTCGAGCCGAAGTTTTATACCGGCGGCGGGACGCGATTTTATCTTCCGCTTTTGCACGATATCATGGCGCTGGAGAAGCCGGCGTTGGTCGTCACCCTTGGTCTGGCCGACGCGCAGGCGCACCTGAGTCTTTGTCAAACTGTGGCGCGGTTTTGATCTTGCCTTTCCGCCCAGGTGGGAAAATGAAGCCGCAATAACTGAAGCGGACTGAACGATGCGCAAGACGAAAATCATTTGCACGCTCGGCCCAGCGACCGAGAAACCGGAAACGCTGCGGCAGTTGGTTCACGAAGGGGCCAATGTTTTTCGGCTCAACATGAGTCATGCGCAGCAAGATTGGGTGCGAGAGATCATCCCGCGAATTCGCGCTATCGCGGAGGAACTTGGCCGCTCCGTCGCCATTCTCATGGACACGCAAGGCCCAGCCATTCGCACCGGCGATCTCAAGACTGAATTGCATCTCAAACCGGGCGACATCCTCGAATTCACCGTCCGCGGAGCAAAGAGCGAAGAAGCCTACTCGGTGGATGTGAACTACGATGGATTGATCAACGACATCAACGAGGGCGACACCGTTCTGGTTGATAACGGCGTCATTCATCTTCTCGTCCTGGAGAAACTGGAGAACCGCATTCGTTGCAAAGTGATTACGCCGGGAACGCTGGGGTCGCGGCGCCACATTAATCTACCGGGTGTGCGAGTGAATTTGCCCCCGTTGACCCAAAAAGATCTCGGGGACATCGCGCTGGGGGTGGAAATGAACGTGGACTTCATCGCCTTGAGCTTCGTGCGTCAGCGGAGCGATCTGGATGAGTTGCGGGAACTACTGACGCAAAAAGGAAGCAAAGCCCAGGTGATGGCGAAGATCGAAGATCAGTCCGCTGTCCGCTTGATCCACGAGATCATCGCCGCCG
>QHQU01000028.1 GCA_003219925.1 Verrucomicrobiota bacterium | reverse complement strand
GGTAAAGATAGATGAGGAATGCCGCCGGTTGCTGATCGTGTCCGACGATATCGCGCATCAGCACATCGAGGACGTAATCATCGATCGGCACGGTTTGATGGAAGCGCGGCACAATTGCATCTTGCATGCTATACCGATAAACGGACAACACTTTTCGCAGCGGAAGGATCCTTGACGCTGGACGCCGGCAAAGTGTGCGTCCTACGTTTTGGACATGATCAAACAAATAAAATTTGTCAGTGTCCCGGTGGCGGACCAGGACCGCGCGCTCGATTTTTATACCGAAAAATTAGGATTTACCATCATCACCGACCAACCGTTCGACGAAAAGCAGCGCTGGATCGAGCTGCGCGTTCCCAAAGCGGAAACGCGCGTTGTTTTGTTCACCACCGATGACGACAAAGGCCGTATCGGAACGTTCATGAACATGTCCTACACCTGCGACAATCTGCAGAAGACCTACGAGGAACTAAAAAAACGAGGGGTTGAGTTTGAGAACCCGCCGAAAAAAGAACATTGGGGTAACTTCGCCATCTTTAAGGACAGCGAAGGAAATCGCTTCATCCTCGGCGATTGATGCAACTTGCGAAAGCGCGAAATGGACATCGTTCATCTAAGATTCCAATCGGGTCCGGCGGTCAGAGATTCATTCGCTCCGCAATGCCACGACCGGATCGACGCGGGTGGCGCGGCGCGCCGGCAGAAAACAGGCGAAAAGCGCGATGAACGCCAGACCCACAATTGCCATCGCGAACGCAGGCAGATCTAAGGGACCCACTCCGTAGAGCACGGCTTGCAGTGCGTGGCTGGCCGCAATTGCGCCGAGTAAGCCGAGCACAATTCCGATGGAGACGAGAAGGGCGCCGTGACTGAGCACGAGCCGGAAGACATCGCTCCGGGCGGCGCCAAGCGCCATGCGAATCCCGAGTTCGCGTGTGCGCTGCGTCACAGTCAACGCCATCACGCCGTAAAGTCCGACGCTGGCGAGAATGAGAGCAAGGGCGGCGAAAGTCGCGAGAAGCGTCATGATCAAACGTCGCGCCGCTAGACTGGTGGCGATGTTGGTTTCCATCGTCGAAATGGAAGCGACCGGTTGATCGGGATCGAGCGCCTGGACCTCGTGTTTGATGGCAGTGACCAAGGCGAACGGGTCTCCTTTGGCCACCCGGATCAGCAGCGTGTTCTCGTCCTGCGGACATTGCGCCGAGCACAGATACATTTGCGGGAAATTGAATTTCTCGACGTTGTTTTCGCCCGGAGCCTCATTCCGCGTGCGCGCCACGACGCCCACGACCGTGAGCGGAGGCGCGTGTTTCTCTTTCGGCGACTGGTTATCGTCGATTTGCTGGCCGATCGGATCTTTCCCGGGGAAAAATTTGCGGACGAAGCTGTCGTCAACAATCACAGCCCGCGCGATGCCAGCGAAACCATCGCGCGACTGGGAGCCGCGCGGACCGGTGTATGTGTCCTGCGGACCGAACGCGCGACCACGCAGGATCGGCATTCCCATTACGCGGAAATAATCCGGCGATACGATATTGATTTCGGCGCTCGGTTCCTTGCCGTGTTCGGGTTCCGGCGTGCCGGTAATGTGGACATAGCTGTCCCATTCAGTGTCATCGAAAGGAATGTTGGCGCCGATGGCGGCGGCGGAGACGCCAGGAAGCGCGCTGAGGCGTTCGATCAACTGTGCATTGAACGCAGCGATGCTTTCGTCGGTCGGATATCGCGCTTTGGGCAGTGAAAGATTCATCGTGAGCACGCCGTGCGGATCGAAACCGAGCGGCGCGTTTTGCGCGCGCCAGAAGCTCTTCAATGTCAGCCCGGCTGCGGCTAACAGGATTAATGCGAGCGCCATTTGTGCGACAACGAGAACGGCCCGGATGCGTTGTCGACTCGTCCCTTCGCTTACCGCGCGGCCGGCGCCCTGATGCAATTCAAGCGAAAGCGAACCGATGCGGGAGATCCGCAACGCAGGCCACAGTCCGATGAGCACGCCTGCAACTGCGGCGATGCCAGCCGTGAAAGCGAGCGCGACAAAATCAATTCGGGTTTCGTGAAAGCGCGGAACGTTGCGCGGGCTCAAGGCGATGATGGCGTCAAGACTCCAAAGTGAAAACAACACGGCGAGAATGCCGCCAACGAGGACGAGTAAGCCGCTTTCGATCAGAAGTTGCCGCACCAGTTGGCTGCGACTCGCGCCGAGAGCGGCCCGCACGGCCAATTCGCGTGTGCGCGTCAACGCCTGAGAAAGCTGAAGGTTGGCAACGTTGGCGCAGGCGATGAGCAAAACGCACGCGACCGCGGCAAAAAGCAGCCACACGCTTTGGCGATAATCGGCCACCGCCGCCTCGAGCAGAATGCGTGCACTCACCGTGCGTCCGGCATCTTCTTCCGGATAGCGTTGCGCAAGATCGTGCGCGATTTTGTTCATGTCGTCCGCCGCCTGCGCGAGAGTGACTCCTGGTTTCAATCGGCCCAGCGCAGAAAAACCGGGATGATTCCCGCGGCGGAGCACGCCGTCTTCGCCGCGAAGTTCATCCATTGGTAAATAAACTTCAGCCAGACGCGGAAGCCCGATCTGTTCCGGAACAACGCCGATGATTTCGCGAGGAGCGCCATCAATTATGATCTGCTGACCCAGAACGTCGCGCGATCCGCCAAAGCGTCGTTGGCAAAGGCCGTGGGTGATGAGCACTACTTTTCCGCTCCCAGGCAAATCGTCAGCCTCTGCAAAATCGCGCCCAAGTGTTGGCGGCAGCCCTAGGATTCCGAAGAAGTTCCAGGTCACCCGCGCAGCGCCGATCCGTTCCGGATTGGCCTCGCCCATTCTGCCGGAGAGATTGGCGCGATCGCGCCGGAAGAGCGCGAGATCGGTAAATCCGCGCTGGGCCGCGCGCCAATCAAGATAGTTTGGATAACTGACTGAGCCGGACTCGAATGTCTCGGATCGTTCGCGCAGAAGAACGAGCCGCTCGGAATGCGGATAAGGTAACGGCCGCAAAAGAAGCGCGTTGACGACGCTGAAGATGGCGGTGTTTGCGCCAATCCCGAGTCCGAGGGTGAGCGCAGAGACAAGCGTGAAACCGGGATGCTTAGCCAATTGCCGAATGGCATAACGAATTTCCCTGATCATGGATTCTTATTCCGTGCGCAAGGCGACGATGGGATCGACCCGACTGGCGCGGCGCGCCGGCAACCAGCAGGCGAGCAGGGCGATAACAAAGAGCAAAGAAGATACTGCGCCGAAAGTCCCAATGTCCGTTGCGCTCACGCCGAAGAGCAGACTCGAAATTAGTCTCGTTAGGCCAAATGAACCAGCCAGACCAAGACCGAGGCCGACCATCGTCAGCAACATTCCCCGCCTAATGACTAGTTGCAGCACGTCACGTCGTTGCGCGCCGAGCGCCATGCGAATTCCCATTTCGCGCGTGCGTTGCGAGACCGAATAAGACATTACGCCATAGAGTCCGATCGAGGCCAGAGCGATCGCGATGCCAGCGAAAATGGTCAGAAGCGTCATGGTAAATTTTCGTTTCAACAGGGTGCGCGCAATTGTGTCTTCCATTGTGCGCACATTCCCGAGTGCGACGTTGCGATCGACACTCCAGACCGCATTCTGCACCGATGGCAACAACGCGAGCGGATTGCCCGCGACGGGGCGCACCGCGACAAACATGCGTGGCCATTTGCCTTGCCCGAGCGGTTGGTAAAGTTCGGCGCGTGGCGGCGTATCGAGCGCGAGATGCCGGATGTTTCCGGTCACGCCGACGATCTGCATCGTCTCGCTATCCGGCCCGAAGTTCGTGATGTATTTGCCGATCGGATTGTCGTTCGGGAACAGCATGCGGGCAGCGGCTTCGTTGATCACACAAACGCGCGCCGAGTTCGGCGTGTCCTGCTCGGTGAAAACGCGACCTTGCAAAAGCGGAATGCCCATCGTGCGAAAATAGTCGGGCGTGCTGATACGAATGTCGGCGTCGTAGCTCTTGTCGCTGCCTAACAAGTTGAAAGAACGCCCGCTGTTTCCGCCGGAGAATGGCAAACGACTGACCGCACCGACGCGAGCAACGCCTGGCAAGCTCCTGATGCGTTCCACCACCTGCTGATAAAAATTGAGGTTGCGCGCGTCGTCTGACCCCGCCGGCAGCCCGATGTCAAAGATAAGCAGGTTGGCCGGAGTGAAACCGGGATCGACTTTCATCAATTTACCGAAGCTCTTGATCATGAGCCCGGCGCCGATGAGCAGAACAAGGGTAAGACCGACTTCAGTCGTGATCAGGACAGAACGGCTGCGATTATGCGCGGCGGTGCTGCCGCGTTCGCCTTCGCCTAACGAGTCGTTCGGATTGGCCGATGACGCTTGGAAAGCCGGTGTAAGACCGAAGATCACGCCGGTCAAAACAGAAA